>CAMBZT010000025.1 GCA_945872405.1 Chitinophaga pinensis
TGCTCTATCTATCAAGCGACAGATTAAGATTTCGTGATTTGAAGGACGCGTTTCTCGTTTAAAAAACCCACCTGGATATTTACCTGCTGCGGCAAACCCTTCTTTGTATTCTACCGTTAAAGGTAAAAAATCTACGTTTTCTCCAGCTTTTGTATCGCTGCAGACTGTAGCCAACAACATCGTGTCGCCTACTTTTAAAACTACTGATCCATCGGCTTGTTTTGCCAATTTACCAGTTTCTAATTGAATGTCTCTACCATTCGGCATTGCGATGGTATGGTTGATTCCAATTTTACTCA
Source organism: Chitinophaga pinensis (assembly GCA_945872405.1). Lineage (GTDB taxonomy): Bacteria > Bacteroidota > Bacteroidia > Chitinophagales > CAMDFR01 > CAMDFR01. The sequence goes on from CAMBZT010000025.1 coordinate 300, forward strand.
TGTTATTTAATTTTGTTTGAGTGTGAAATACTGTTCATCTTCTTTCTGAGCCCTATGCTTCAGACAGTACTTCGTTAATTAATATATTAATTTGAAAATGACAATGGATCTAAGATAAAAATAAAATTGCCCACAAAGGATTCGTGGGCAATTTCAATATCTTTATTTTCTTAAGCCAAGCTTCTCAAGTATTGCTCTATATCGAGTAATATCTGTTTTGTGAAGATAGGTTAATAATCTTTTTCTCTTACCTACTAATTTCAATAATGAACGCGTAGAAGAAAAATCTTTTTTGTTTGATTTTAAGTGCTCAGACATGTGTAAAATTCTGTCTGTAAAAAGTGCGATTTGTACCTCTGATATACCTGTGTTAGTTTCGCTACCTCCGTGAGTTTTAAAAATCTCTTTTTTTGATTCTGAAGTTAATTTCATTTTTTTCTAAAATTGTTTGTATTGTGTCCTCTTTTACAATACCGTTAAAAATCTTTTCTTTTATTTGAGGTGCAAAAATAGTATCTATTTTGGGAATTTCAAAATTAATGTATATAAAATCTTTGTTTTTACACTTAATTTATAATAAGACTTCAAATAGCTCTTTCGCTGAATGCTATAGATGTCTCAGAAAGTGAATATCTAACCTTTAAATAACATCAATAAATCACCTATCCGTTGTTTCAAATCTTTTCGATGTACAATCATATCCAAAAAACCATTTTCTAGGGTTTGTTCAGCTGACTGAAATCCTTCTGGCAGTTCTTTTCTAATCGTTTCTTTTACGACACGTGGACCAGCGAAACCGATCAATGCCTTAGGTTCTGCCATATTAATATCGCCTAACATTGCAAAAGAAGCAGTGACACCACCTGTGGTTGGGTCTGTCATCAATGAGATATAGGGTAATTTGGCTGCTGATAGTTGAGTCAATTTAGCAGATGATTTCACCATCTGCATCAATGAAAATGCCGACTCCATCATCCGTGCACCTCCTGATTTAGAAATTATTAATAAGCCAGCCTTTTTCAAAATTGCTTCATCCACAGCACGCGCAATCTTCTCTCCTACCACTGAGCCCATGCTTCCTCCAATAAAAGTAAAATCCATAGCTGCAATAATCAAAGGATTACCATTAACCTTGCCCTCTGCAACTGTCATGGCATCGCTCATCCCAGTCTTTTTTTGTGCAGCCTTAATCTTTTCAGCATATGATTTCTCATCAACAAAATCTAAAAAGTCAATTGGTTCAATTTCCTTAAAAAGTCTTTTGAAGCGATTATCATCAAACAAAATCTCAAAATATTGCATAGATCCAATCCTTGCATGGTAATCGCACTTGGTACATACATACAAATTATCTTTCAACTCTTCTTGTTCTAAGGTTTTTTTACAAGAAGGACATTGATACCATAAACCATCGGGTGTCTCCCTTTTGTCGCTCGTTTCTGTTGTAATTCCTTGCTTATTTCTTTTCCACCAAGCCATATTTACTACATTAATTTAAAAATCTAAACCCCATTTTTAACTATAAAATCGCTAAACAATCATTTTATGCAATTCTACATATTTTTTTCAATATAAAGTGCTAAAAATCGACATCGGCTGCCAATTCAAACTCGATTTGCTTCTTCGCTAAATCTACCTTAGATACTATAACTTTTAACGCATCACCAAAACGATAAGTCAAATCGGAGCTTTTTGCTTTCAGAGTGAAATTGTTTTCATCATAAAGAAAAGTATCATAACCCAACTTCATAACAGGCACGAAACCTTCGCATTTATTATCTTTCAGCTCTACAAAAATACCATTAGCAATAATTCCCGAAATAATGCCTTCAAACTCTGTTCCTATTTTATCTAGTAAAAATTCACACTGCTTGTATTTGGTTGCCTCACGTTCTGCCTCCGCAGCCATTCGCTCCATATTACTACAGTGAACACATTGTTCTTCCAACTCATCGCCACTTAAAGGTGGCTTTTCCTCAGCTAAACATTCTTCTAAAATACGATGCGCCATTACATCTGGGTATCGTCGAATAGGTGAGGTAAAGTGGGTATAATAATCAAATGCTAAACCAAAATGACCAATATTATTGGTGGTGTAAATTGCCTTTGCCATGCTACGAATACCTAACTGCTCTAACAAATTTTGTTCTGGTTTCCCTTTTATCACTTTAAAAAAATCGTTCAGCTGAAACGCAATTGTCTTCTTGTCTTCAAATTTAATATTATGTCCAAATCGTTTCGCCATCTCTGAAAAGTTTTGCAACTTGGTCATGTTTGGTGCATCATGTACACGATATACCATCGGAATACTTTTTGCTTTTACCTTCAATTTAGACACATACATGGCAACTGATTTATTGGCAAGCAGCATAAAATCTTCTATCAGCATGTGTGCTTCCTTTCTCTCTTTGGTATACACATTAATGGGTTTGCCGGTTTCATCTAAAACAAATCGCACCTCTGCTGCCTCGAAAGTAATGGCCCCTTTAGCAATTTTATCCTTTCTTAAAGACAAAGAAATTTTGTTCAACATTAAAATATCCTCAGAAAATTCGCTTTCTTTTCCTTCAATCAATTCTTGTGCCTCCTCATAAGAAAATCGCTTAGATGATTTAATGACAGTGCGTCCAAAAGAGTAGGTTTTAATTTTATGCTGATGATCAAATTCAAAGATGGCTGCAAAACAAAGCTTTTCTTCATCTGGTCTTAATGAACAAATAAAATTAGATAATCGCTCTGGAAACATTGGACAAACGCGATCTGGCAAATAGACAGAAGTGCTTCGCTCAAAAGCTTCTTTATCTAGGAATGTACCTTGTTTCACATAATGAGAAACATCAGCAATATGCACACCCACCTCCCAATTTCCATTGGATAATCGCTGAATAGATAAGGCATCGTCAAAATCTTTAGCATCTGCTGGGTCAATCGTAAATGTGGTGATATCTCTGTAATCTAATCTTTTAGCTATTTCCTCTTTTGAAATCACCTCCGAAATTGCTTCACTTTCTTCAATAACAGCAGGTGGAAAAGTGATGCTAAATCCTTTGTCAATCAAAATAGATTTCATCTCCAAATCACTACTAGTAGTCTGACCAAGAACTTCAAGCACCTCTCCTTCCGGATTTTTCATATCTTTCTCCCACCGGATAATATTCACTAACGCTTTGGCTCCATTCTTTGCTCCTTTCAATTTACCCAAGGGAACAAAAATATCGAAAGGCATTTTCTCGGAGTTACAAGCTAAAAAGGCAAATTTTTCACTCACTTGGAGGGTACCGATATATTGCGTTTTATTACGCTTAACAATCTCTATAACCTCTGCTTCGGGCCGACTACTTGTCTTATAGACATTTGCAATAACTGTATCACCATCTAAGGCTGTATTCAAATTTCTATTCGACACAAAAGCATCTCTATCCAATTGAGATGACATTAGAAAGGCTGAGCCCGTCTTTGTCATCTCTATTTTTCCTTCTACATGATTTTTACCAGAACTTTTCTGTGTCAACTTCACTTTACTGCCAGCTAAAATATCAATCTTGTTTTGTTCATGTAAAATATTTATCGCTAACTCACTGACCTCTAGACTATATTTAGTCAACATTTTTTTTAAAATCATTGACTTACTCACTACTTTGTCTGAGTGGCTTTTTAGATAGTGCAGTAAATATTTATCGGGACTTTCGGTTGAGGAAGGAGTAATGCTATTTTTGTTCTTGTTGATTTTTTTATTTTTTGGCATAACACGAAGATAGTTATTTATAGATGCTCGATACTGATTTAGTAATTAACATCTCGTTAAAATTATAAAAATCCAAGTAGGCTAGAATCAGAAAATTACTACTCGTCATGGAAAACTAGAGGCTGATTTTTGTCCATAGATAATATCCAATTTCTGATTAGCTCCACTCCTTCCTGGTGTATCAGATGTCGACCTAATTCAGGCATCATGATTCCAGGATGAATAGAATTCATACGTAAGTATAAAATGGATGAATCGGGTTTTCCTGGAACAATATCATACAAGGCACCAACACTACCAATCCCTGCAGCAATAGGCGTTTTAAAGATTCCAAGCTTAGTTGGATTCCTTTCCAATGTAGTTAAAATTAATCCACTTGTGGCAGCAGGACCTTCCTCTCTATGACAATGGCCGCAGTTATTATCAAGATAAGCTAAAGCACGATCTTGGATGGTACCTGTCGAAGAATCATCCCACTTTGCAGACATTGGCGAAGTTGCAGGACAAGATAACTTTTTTAAAATTCCTAAGGTAGCCCATTTATCTAACTGATTTCTTTTGTGTCCATCCGGATACAAATAATCAAAATTAAGATTACGTACTTTAGGGCCTATAGGTGTCATCTCCTCCCTATTCCAATGACATCCCTTGCATTGATTTTTATTAGGAATAGAATAATTTACACTCCTGTTTTTACCTTCTTGATCTATCCATTTTACAAACTTATCACCACCTCCTATTTTTAAAAATGCTTCCGTTTGTTCGTCATTCCAAATATATGCTAAAGCATCCCATCCTTCCTTTTTATGAATTAGTATTCTAGTTTCAACAATTTTTCTACCTTTAGTTGAATCTCTTTCATCGTTCTGGTAATAAAAATTTTTAACTAAACAAGAACCAATGGGGAAAGCCAATACGTCATTATCATTATATGGGACTACCTTGCCCTTAGGAACATAAACAAACCTTAGTTTGTGCGCATAGTCTGTAAAAAGTGGACTAATGATTTCATAGGGAATTAAGTCTTTAGTTGGAATTAATAAATTCATCTTTCCAACAAAAAAATGATACGACGAAAGCTTCTCAAATGCAGGCTTCGTAATATCTACATCGATATTATTTGTTGCAATATCACATTTTGATAACGATATAGCAACAAAGAAGACAGCAATAAACAACGATATTCGATACATTTTTAATTTGCTTACTTAACTGCCTTTTCTTTATACCAAGAAGGGTCTGTACTAATTACAATTATTGCTTTATCAAACTGCTTTGCATCCACTAATAGATTTTTAAATCCTTGACCAGCATCTAAATTCACTAATTGTGCATTTCCATTATTTTTTATTGAAACAGCTTTGTCGCCTCCAAGTTTACCACTACTTATGTCTATGTTGGCTGGATTATAAATACCATCAATAACAATTTCTGGAATATTTGCTCCAAACATTTGCGCCATCAGTCCACCCATTTGTTTGCTTACATCTGGATTTTTGCTGGCATTTGTATAAACATTATCATGAATAGAAATACTGTTGTAAAATGGATCATATAAACTGTCTGTGATAGGAGTACCTAAAAATAGATAACTTATTACTGCTGTACCCACCGTATTATGATTGGTAAATTTATTATTAAAAAACTCAACCTTATCTGATGACAATATAAAAGCACCTGTTCCTGCCGGTATCATTGCAACACTATTTCCTAAAGGAGCAAAATTAGAATGATTATTATTAATTACTTCATTGTCAAATACCCTAATGTTCATTCCATATTTTACTGGAATATTTGGCAAATCAAAAATGCAAATTCCACCCGTATTATTTTCTGCTTTATTTTTATAAACCTCTGCATTTGTAGAGTTTTCAATTTCTATTCCTGCCACATTTTCATGCACATAATTATTTCGTACAATAATATTTTTCGACTGACCAACATAAATTCCAGCATCAGATGCCCCAAATACTTCGCAATTTTCTATCATTACATTTTCACAAGTAACAGGATATAAAGCATACGAACCATTGCTTGAGTCTGCTCCACCAGTCCATCCAATTTTGACAGAATTTATGGTGAGATCTTTACATTCTTGCGCCTTTATGATATCTCCTTTGGTATCATACATAGAAAAACCTTCAAGAGTCAAATGATTGCATGCTGATATCTTCAGCCCTTCGGCACCTTCAGTTTGACCTTTAAAGGAAATAATAGTTTTATCTTTCCCTTGTCCTTTCAAAGTAACATTGTTCAACTTATCCAATGACAATGGTTTCGTAAATTGGAAGGTGCCTTCAGGCAATTCAATCACTTCTCCATCCTTCGCCGTTATTAATTTTTCCTGTAAAAAGCTAACAACTTCCTCCGGTTTCATCACATTACTTTTTGTTTGACAACCAACCATGGAGACAATTAAAATACTAACAAGTATAACAATACAATTTTTCATAAATATATTTTTTTGAATTGATAAAGCATTGTAAAAATACAATTAATTAGAAAATACCTTACAGTAAAAAAATGAAACAATGATTTCAACTGACTAGCAAAAAAAACTATAAAATAGGTATTCATGGGCGTGTGGCAGGACGGATAAATTTCGAATTGCACTTCCTTTATCTCATTTTGGTCTGCCACCAGGCTATCCACTTATAGTCCTCCAACCATTGCTTCACAAATGTTTCGCATTGTCTGCGGGCTATCGTTTCTATCCTTCACGCAAGAAATTCGTTATTCATCTAACTCTCATCATGTATATTCACAATTGCAAAACTATTCAAAAAAATACCTCAATACAGTTTTTGCATTGAGGTATATTCTATAATATAAGGTTTATCAGTTTATCGTAACAAGGTTATATTTCCACTTTTGCTCGTTTTTTTACCCGTCAATTTACTATTTGCTACAGCATACCAAACATAAGTACTAATTGGTTGTTCTCTATCTTTAAACATGCCATCCCAAGCTTTACCTTTTTGAAAATCAGGAAAATTAAATACTTCTTCACCCCATCTGTTCACAACAATAAACGCTTCAAGCTCTAGATAAGGAGTCATCACCAATCTAAATACATCATTTACACCATCACCATTTGGAGAAAATCCTGTTGGCGCAATAATATCATCAACTGGTAAAACTTCTATAAAAATACTGTCATTAGCAATACAACCTGTACTGTTCACTGTCGTAATATAATACCATTGACTTATAGATGGATTTGAACTAGTTGGATTTGATGTTGTACTTGTTACAGATGCGGCGGGTCGCCAAGAAAGAATACTATCTCCAACATTCAATAAATTGGCAAACAAACTCAATTCAGTTCCTCTTCTTATAATACTATCTGGAACAGGTACTATAATAACTGAAGCTGGCACAATGTTTATTACTTGTATCAAACTATCTCTACAATTGTTCAAATCCGTTCCTACCACCGTATAAGAAGATGTTTGTGTTGGATTAACTATCACTGGATTCAAAACTGAAGTAGTGCCGTCTGGGAACCTCCATAAATAGCTTGTAGCACCTGATGCACTCAAAAGCGCAGGGAAGCCACTGCAAATTGAAGTATCTCGAACATTTATCACAGGAAGTTGATTGATATTAACCGTTACGGAATCTCTACTCACGCATCCATTGGCATCCGTTATAGTAACCATGTATTGAGTGGTAAAAATAGGTGAAACAAAAATTGAAGTGGTGGTAAAACCTCCTGTCCAGAGTAGACTTCCAACTCCAACAGCTGTTAAACGTGCACGCTCTGTTCTACAAATCGTAGTATCGTTGCCAGCGTCAATGAAAGGCAATGGATTGATAATTAAATTTGTTGTTAGAACACTATCGCAGTTATAAATATTTATCAATGTATCGAAGTAGGTGCCACTGGTACTTTGATTTGCTCCGCCGCAGAAAAACACTTGACCAACGCATCTATTGATTGTTCTTGTTAGATATGTCTGAGGATTCACTGCTAAATTAGTTCTGATTACCGAATCACAGCCGCTGCTATTACTTAGAGAATCATAAAAAACACCACTTGTAAATCGATTTGCTCCTTCGCAGAAATAGAATTCTCCATTACAGATATTAATATTTCTAACACCTTGTAAAAGTGGATTCACGGTTAAGTTAGTTCGTAAAACAGAATCACATCCATTGCTATTGCTCAAAGAATCATAGAAGATACCACTCGCAAACTGACTGGCTCCTTCACAAAAATAGGAATTGCCTAAACAGATGGTCACACTAAGTGTACCTTGTAAAATTGGACTAACAGTTAAGTTAGTTCGTAAAATACTATCACAAGTGGTGTAGGAAATTAAAGTGTCGTAATAGCTACCAGAGGTTGATTGTGCAGACCCTCCACAAACATAGCTTGTTCCGAAACAAATCGTAATATTTCTGATTGAGGTGGCGAGTGGTATTATTGTAATATTGGTTGTTAGTATACTATCGCAACTCAAATAATTTACAAGGGTGTCAAAATAAATACCACTAACACTTCTCCAGGCACCTTGTGCAAAAAGTGAATCTCCAAAACATCTAACAAAACTCAAAGAATTGGTACTTATAGGATTCACAGTAAGGTTGCTAACAATAATACTATCGCATCCACCAACATTTATCAAGGTATCTCTATAGGTACCACTAGTGCTATATGTCCTGACTCCAACAGACAATGTATTTCCAATACAAAACTGAATATTTTGCGTGATATTACTCAGCGGCCCATATGAAAGATTGGTTGTTACCAATGAATCACAGAGACCGCCAGAACGCAAGATAGTATCAAGATAGGTGCCAGAGACCGTATAAGTATGGCTGTTAAAAACGTATGGGACGCTATCACATCTAATAACATTCGTCACTGACATTGGCATAGTATCGAGGGTTAGATTTGTAGTAACGATACTATCGCAACCTATCACTGAGATAAGCGTATCTCGATAGCTACCAGCAACAGAATAGGTGCGCAGACCAACTGTTACACTTCTTCCTGAGCAGATTCGTAAATTTTGTGTTCTCGCTGTTGATGGATCCATAACTACAATAGAAATCAAAACAGAATCACATCCTGGGCGATCAATGGTGTCTCGATAGGTTCCTCCCGTGGTATAAACATGCCCATTAATAAGAAGACTTCTACCTGAGCATAGCCTGACGACCTGTGTATGGGTGGGAATGGCTGATGAATAGAAAACGGTTGTTGTAATAAAACTATCACAAAATAAATAATTATCAAACGTGTCCCTATAGGTACCTGCCAATGTAAAGATACGAGCACCGACGCGGACTGTATCACCCAAACAAATACCAAAACTAAGAGTTAACCGAGATGCTGATGTCATAATGATGGTGGTAACTACTGTACTATCACATGCACCTCCTCTAGAAATCAAATCTGTAAAAGTACCAGAAGTGGTATAATAACTCGATCCCACCGAAATGCCTGTACCGCTTTCACAGATGGTAAAATTCTGTCTATGTATAGGAACAGTATCGGCAATCAGTACTGTGGTTAGTACACTATCGCAACCAGTAAAATTTCGAAATGTATCTACATAAGAACCTGCCAAAGTATATACATTTGAGCCAACTACTACATATCCTCCAGGACAGATTCGAACAGGATTTGTTGAAGATGAAGTAGCTCGAATTGTAAGATTAGTCACAACCACACTATCACATCTTCCTCCACCTCTAACAAAAGTATCCCTATAAGTTCCAGCGGTTGAATAACTGCTAGGACCCACTCGAGTAGTTACTCCGGGACATGTACTTATATTTTGGGTAAAAATAAAGAGAGGACCAATGAGAACAGTAGTAATATTGATTACTTCACAATTATAAAAAGTTAAAGTAGTGTCAGTATAGACGCCAGCTGTTGTATATCGAGAGCTTCCTATTCTAACTGTATCGCCTGTACAAATCGTAATCCTTGCAATCACAGAATCAGCATAAATAGAAATAAAATGTGTAGTTCTAACACCGCCACAGATCAGGTTTTTTACTACAGTCAATAAATAATATCTTCCAGGGATCATACCAGATAAGGTATCTGATGTTAATGGTGTATCATAGGTACTTCTTACCACTACTCCAGTTAAAGTATCTTGCCAAATATATGAATAAGTCGCCGCTGAATCTGGAACTAAAATCTGTACACTAGCTCTCTTATTACAAAAAAGAGTGATTGTATCTCTGAGGGAAGTAGTAGTACAAATAAAAGGAGGATCAATAATACTAACGAAACCATTACCTGTAGCATAAAGGAAATTGTTGTTTTGATTGTATCTAATGTCGTATACTCCTCTTCCTGAATAACCAGGTATAATAATATCTGAACCCGCTACAAAAGAAGTTCCAGTAAAAGTATATACCTTTATGTTTCCATTGTTACCGCCAATATAAACGTGATTACAATCGTCAACGCTGATACCACCTTGAGCTTTTACAGTATGCCCAGGAATAGATAGAGGTATACCCACTCCAGCCCCGGTTGATTTATTGAAAGCCTTTAAATTTAAACCATCATAATAGTATAAAAATGAATCATTGACTGCAAGTGCATTAAAACCATTCGAACCATCAGATGAATAGTAAGGCCTATTATCTGCTTCTCTGAAACTAAGATAACCACTCATTACATTCCACATAAAAGAAGCATATCCAGGATTCAATCTATACATATGGTTATCCACCGCAAATACAGACTGAGAAGCCAAGATCACAAAAACGTTACCTGATCTATCAGAAACAGAATGCAAAATATCTTGAAAACCTCCAGCAATACCAGTGAAAGAACTAAGAGTCATGGCTCCACTAATAGGATTCAGGGTACTGATAATCTGATTTGAAGCTGTCGATCCTCCAGTAATCAATACTGCGTTTGTTCGGCAATCATAGAACAGTTCCCAACCTTCATTTAATGCAGAAGATGGAATATTTCTCCACCCATCACTAACTCCTAAATCAGTAATTCGAATAACTTCACAGGCAGTGGCATTGAATCCTTGACTTAGATAGGATTTTCCATTAGATTTATCTACAACAAAGTTGCCGATATAACCATATCCTGCTTGTGCTGTCCAAGCAAATGGAACTGTGAGAGAACCCATAAATGTCCACATTAGAGCACCAGCCACGGTATATTTTGACTCTCTTGAATCAATAACTGGAGAATTAGAACCACCTCCAAAAACATATAGATTACCATCAAAGTCAAAATCGACATCAAATCCTTTATTATTGGTAAATGTGGAACCAACTAAGGTCGAAACTGGAATTATCCACGGATCAATGACAATGTCTTTCGAAGCATCATATCCCCCGGGAAACATAAAAGAAACGACACCATCATTGACAACAAATTCACATGCCAACATTTCGTTATTGGAGTAAAAACTAATCGGAGCCTGCTCTTCAATTTTATCTGATCCAAATGTGATATTTAGAGCACCATCCTTCAATTGAATTTTAGTTTCTGGATTGATATAGGCAAATTTAACTTTTGACAAATCAGCACCAGCTTTCGCATAGATTGTATATTTAATTCCTTTATCTGCGTCAATGGTATACTCCACATCTATATTTGGATATAAATCAACATACCTCACACGTCCGTAGCCATAGGAAAGTGTGTTCACATCTCCATATGAATAATAATTTGAGGTTTTTTGATTGGCAACAATCTGTACATCCTTGTTTGCATCCAACCATTTCATTTCATAATTAAAACTCTCTACGTTATGCTTTAACCTTTCAAGTAACTCCTCTTTTTCCTTACCCTTTTTTTCCTCTATTTCTTCCATTACTTCCTCCGCATTACTTTCTATCATGTGGTTGTATTGGTATGTAATACCGGAAGACGTGAAATAAATTTTGGGTCCAAAATGATCTACACAATACTTAACTTCAGAACCATTGGTTAGTAAGGTGTTATACTGACCCTTGTTTTCTATAAAAACGTCGGTGTGGAAAATGTTTTTATTTTCTTGTATCGCTTTGATAGTGTTGTTATTTGCCTTTGCTTGACCGAGCAAAATTGTGGCAAATACAATAATTAATGTAATTTTTTTTTTCATGGCTTAAATATCAATGTATGAAAATAATAATTTTTTATGTGAAAGACGTCTTTTTTTGATTGAACGACTATTTTATTAGGTTAATAAACATATACTTAACAAATATCTATCTTCTATTTACAAAAAAAGGTAGCGATTGAAGCTATCCATCAACTCCTAAACAAAAATGTTTTACTTCGGCTTGCATGAGGGATAGTAGTGCACTACCTTGTAGTGCCGTATAGCCCGACCTATGGCTTTTGACTTCAGCCATAGGGCATGCCCTAAAACATTGTCCTCTTCTCAAAAGCTAGAACTTGATATTACTATAGCTGCGGACAGAACTGCACTCTAGTTTTCTTTCCAAAACAACCTCCATAGATAATTGACAATTCTGGCCCACCAATAGTTCCAGAACCTGGACTGAATTTAGACACGTTTATATCATAACTAAATCCAATTTGCAATTTATTATAATCAAAACGAATGGCTGGTGCAATAGCGTCAAACTGATTATTAACTCTAGCAAAAACACCCAATAAAATTGCAATTTTATCTACCGGTAGATACCCTAATTTGTAACGGAAATAAGTACCTAAATTTAATTGATTAGTACCTTGATGCAGGAACATAAAAGATGGCATTACACTCAATTTACCTTTTAACAAAATTTGGCCTCCGCCATGAAACACAAATTTCGTATATTGTCTTGATGGATTATCGTTATAAAATACAAGACGAGGTTGATTTAAATGATAAAAAGCAATTCCTAAGTAGTAATTATTGTAAAAGTTAAAATCATTTGACTTTCTAGAGACTTTTCTTGTCATACTCCACAATGCGCCTGCGGAAATATCTCCATAAATAAATCTATTTCTATCTAAGACTTCTTGACGACCACCGGGGTTAAAGTCATATCCATCATATTGATCATCTAGGGTAACTTTTGAAAGATCAACGCTCTTAGCACCTATGCCCCCCATAATTCCTAGAGAAAGAGTGGAAGTGGCATATTTGTTGAGTAAGATGTGATAGGCTAATGCCAGATCTAACTTATGAGTTGCGTAGTTAATATCGCCACTTACATCGGAATAGAAGTTCAGTCCAAATCCGAAAAAATTCTTATACTTATATGCTTTAGCAATGCTCATATCATAGGATACATTTCCTGTTTTGTAAACGAATTGTGATACAGAGGCATTACCGTATTGCATTCGCATATTACCACTCAGCCTATATCGACAACTATTCAAACCGGCCAATGCAGGATTCAAATTCAATGGCGATGCATTGTATTGAGTGAAATGAATATCTTGAGCACTCATTTTATTGGAGTAAAAACTAAATACGATTATGATTAAAATACTTATTCTATTCTTCATTCTATATTGCTTATCTTAACAGTGATATGTTACCGGTTAATGTTACCTTTTCGTTATTTGTACAATAGCCTTCCATGTAGTAGACATAAACGCCAGGATCCACATTTTTGCCTCGTCTGTCCGTACCATACCAAGCTGTATTTTTATCATTTGGTTTAATATCAGTCGCCTCGTATAACAAATTACCCCATCGATCAAAAATTCTAAAAATGGTGATATCCATTAGTCCATAACCACGTGGATAAAATGCATCATTTTTTCCATCACCATTTGGTGTAAACGTGTTTGGAATGTACATGTTTTCCTGTCCACACTCGTTATAGACAATTACAGTAACACTATCGCTCGAAGTACAATAAGCATTAATCATACTATAAAATATGATGGCGCTGTAAGTGGTGGTAGATGCAGGTTGCGCCACAGGCTCGATGCAATAATAACAATCTAAGGTTGCACTAGGAAACCATAGAATACTATCAATTCTTCCTGCTGGATAGGCGGTAAGTTGAGATGTGGCACCCAACAAAATTCTTTGCGGTGTGGCAGTAACATCAAGTGGCATCGGAGGTAAAACTTGAATTATAATAACTTGAGAAGTTGGAGGACAAACTCTATAAGGTCCAAGAGTTGTAACGTTGTAGGCAATGGAAGTTGATGGAGTGGAAACAACAACTGCTTCATCAGCAACATCTAAGAATGTTGGAGGTGTCCACGTATAATATGTTCCTCCTGTTCCTACTAATGTTACAGAATTTCCAGCACAAACCGAGGTATCGTTATATGCAACTAAAGCTGTTTGCCAATCAATCCAAACCGTTTTAAACACTGTATCGGAACAGCCGTTCACATCAATTACTATTAACTGAACATCTTTGCCGCCTGAGTCGCTGTAGACCTTGATTGGGTTTTGAATAAAATCACCGGTTGGCGAAGGACCGTAAAAGCTCCAATCCCATGAGTTAATCACACCAGAGCCTGGCGTTGAGCGATCAGTGAATTGCATTGGCGCATTCATACATGTAGTGTCCGCATCAAAATTAGCTATTGGTGGTTGATCAACAGTTACAGCAATTCTAGCAGTATCTTGACAACCTATTGTATCTGCTACTGTTAGGGTAATAAAATAGTTACCAGCAATTGCATAAGTATGACAGATATTTGGAGTAGCATAATCAGCTATCAAGTCACCAGTTACGTCCCATGACCATATACTAATTGGTGCGCCTGTGAAGGTAGATGAATCAACAAAACAAAATGGAGTACCCAGGCAAACTCTATTGTCTGGAGAAAGAATAAAATGTGCTACAGGAATTTGATTTGAGCCAACTGGTTTAACAATTGTATCTAAACAGCCTCGTACATCTGTAACTACTAATTGAACTTGATGAATCAATAAATCAGCAAATGACCAACTTGGATTTTGGATGATCCCCAAACCTGGATCAAAATACCAACTCCATGAATTAATGGCACCTCCTGTACCATTGGTAGAAATGGTAGAATTGAAGTTAACAGGTAAAGCTCCACATCCACCAGCAAATGAAAAATCAGCGATAGGAAGTGTAAATGTGAAGAGATTGGCATTGGTTGTATCATCAGTACAACCAAATTGATCAGTTACAAAAAGTGAAACAGTATGAGCTCCAGCAGTAGCATATAAATAACTTACACTATTTGTGAATGCTGAATCTAGGGGATTCAAGATCCATGCAATTGAAGTTATAGGAAAAGAACCAGCCAATGAGTTAGAATTCACATGATTTGAGTCGCCCAAACAAACTGAATCAATGGTAAATCTAGCGATGGGATTTGTAAAAATAAAGGAATTTATTGAGGTATCTTCTGAACAACCTTCACTATTTGTAACTGTTAAGGTAATAATATGAGGACCTATCGAATTATAAAGGTAAGACGGATTCTGCAATGATGAATTAGGCGGTGAACCAAAATTCCAATCCCAATTTGTGAGGATGCCTGAATTTGCTACTGATATGTCGGTCAAGTATATGCTATCACCAAAACAAGCTGAGTCAGTAACGAAGTTAGCAATGGGTTTTGAGTTTACGAGTACATTCACAAAGGTATCGTCCGTACAACCAAACCGATCTGTGATGGTTAGTCGAACAGAATATGTACCTGATCTAGTATATTGATAGGATGGATTTTGGATGCTTGATACGTCTGAAGAAGTTAAGGTATCACCAAAATCCCAACTCCAAGATGCAATGGTTCCTACACCAACCACGCTAGTGCTTACAAAATTCATTGTATCTCTCGGACAGAGCGTATCTCCAGCAAAAGATGCAATAGGTAAAGCCAATACTATAGCAATCAAAGTTGTATCATCCTTACAACCATTTGTGTCAGTTACCACTAAATTTACAGTATGGCTAAAAGCTGGAGCCGGATATACATAAGGTGGTATTGGATAGCAGTAAACAGGATTTGTACTTGATGATGTATCTAGCGTATTAATTATTACTGAAGAAGTATCAAATATCCAAGCACTTGATCTAATTAAAGAAGATGATGCTGAAGACAAATTTGTAAAAGTATTACAGCCATAGGCGCAAGCCGTGTCTACCCTAAAATTAGCAATAGGATTTGCATAAACTCGAATAGAAATTAAAGTATCTTTAGAACAACCAGCATTGTCTACTGTCAGTCGAACAGAGTATACTCCAGCAGTTGAATAAAAATAGATAGGATTTTGAGTGTTTGAAGTGTCACTTGTGGATGAAGGATCTCCAAAATTCCATCTCCATGATATGATAGAACCACCTGAAGGAGAAGATGAATAGTCAATAAATCGTGTGGTATCACCAACACATGGTGTGCTTGCAGTGAAGTTAGCAATTGGCAAAAGAATAACAAGAGTCGGTATAATAGTATCATCAATACAACCGAATGCATTGATTGTACGCAAGCTCACGTTAAAAGTACCAGCGGTAGTAAAGCGATGTATAGGATTAGGCAAAATGGAGGTAGGTGGATCTGAGAAATTCCATGTCCAACTGGTTAAAATTCCTATGTTGCTGACTGAAATATTTGTAAAACGGGTCGAATCTCCGAGACAAACTGTGTCATTTACAAATGCCGAATAAACTCTACTAACAAATACAGTGATTGTATCAGTTGAGGTACAGCCAGCTGTGTCGGTTACTGTTAAGATATATGTTATTGTTGAATCTGGAGTTAAAAGAGGATTACGGATGGCAGTGGAGCTCAAAAAAGTTGCAGGTGCCCAAGAATAGGTTCGTCCACCACTCCCGTTCAGTCTAGTACTACTTCCATAACAGATTGTTGTATCGATTCCTGCGTTTGCTATTGGATTAGCTACAATTAGAATTGACTTAGAGATTGAATCAACACAACCAAGTGTATCTGTTATTATTAACTTAACTGAGAAAACACCTGCGCCAACATAATCAAAAGTTGGGTTTCTCAAGCTACTAACGGAGAGACCGGGACGATCGAATTGCCACAGCCATCTTGAGATTGTTGTGTCTCCTGTAGACAAATCTGTGAATACGATTGGAATTTCACTCACACATTGTAACGAATCACTTCGCATAAAATTCGCAACAGGTTTCCTTTTGATTGTAATTATTCTAACAATTGAATCTCCACATCCTGCTGCAGCGTTATAACCATATAATCTAACTCTATAGGTGCCAGGAGATGTATATTTATGGCAAACATTAGCTGTTGTGCCATGTGCTGAACCATCGCCATAATCCCAATCATATACCGCAGGTCGCAAACCACTCACCAAATAAATTGAACTATCATAAAAACATACAGTTCCTGTATCACAAACAATTGATGGAAAGGATCCAAATTTAAGCCATAGACTATCAATGATTAGCTGAATATTTGGACTTATTACAACCGCACAACCTGCGCTATCTACAAGGTATAACTGAGGTATGAATCTTCCAGTATCTCTACTAGGTGATGTTGAGAAATAGTAAGCAAATGTGAAAACATCTGTAATAGTAGAATCTGCTGGAGGTGCCGGAGAACGTACAACATGAACGGGAGGCGAGTATCCCCTACCGGGTAACCAATAATATTCGGTTGTGTTAGTACTGTTCACTGTAACTGTAACACTATCTCCTTCACACATCACACCAGGAGAAAAAGTAAAATCGCCAGTTGGTCCTTTAATAAAAATATAATTTGGCTTTAGTATAGTATCATAACAACCGTCACATGTACGAACAATTAATTTCACAGGATATAAACCAGGAATTAAGTAAAAATGAGTAGGATTTTGTATGAAAGAATGCACACTACCATCTCCAAAATCCCAATCCCAACTACAAATATTTGTATAGGATGAGTCATAAAAATATATCACACCTCCATCACAATTAAAGAATGTATCATCTGTTCCAAAATTAGCTATTGGTTCATAAACACGAACCTGCTTCGACATTACTGAATCACAACCCAAAGAGTCAGTTACTGTTAGTGTAACTGTATATAAACCAGGTGCTGAGTAGGTTAGATTGCCTAAATCTCTGACATTGGCCGCTGTACTTGAAGTAGCTCCAGGAAATGTCCAAGCATAAAGCGGCCTGTAACCACTTGCGTTAGAAGTAATACTAACTAAATTCCCGAGACAGATTAAAGTATCAAGATTAAAATCTGCAATAGGATTGATAACACGTACCATTCTAGAAGCGCTAGTCTTTGAACAGCCTAGAGAATCCCAAATCGTAAGATTAACGAAATAATCTCCCGTTCTTGTGAAGGTGTAGCAAGGATTGGTAGCTGATGAAGTATCAGAGAATGTTGATAAGTCACCAAAATCCCATCTTCTTCTGGTTATGCTATCACAAATTGTTGTAGAAGAATCAAAGTAGCAAACACTTAAGGGTCCACAGCCGATACTTGTGCTGGCTCCCATATTAGCCGTCATTACTCTGATATTTAAGAAGTCTGGCTTTCTCAATTCTCTTGAACAGCCGTAAGTGTCGAAGTACTGCATAATTACAGTTCTCAGACATGATAGGTTGGCTGTATTACCCCTAGGATTTATTCCATACGTACTACCTGTCCATGGTGTACTCACAGAAGCAAGTGTTCCTTGAAATACCCAACGGGTGCTACTACCAGCACGTATTGAAGAAGATATGTTATTATAAAAAACTATTGATCCTTGGCACACATCTCTAGATGATAATGTAAAATCTGAAATTACATCTCTTATACAAAAAGTAAGTGTATTTTGATGCGTACAGCCAGTAAGATCGCTATGGACGATCAAGGTTACTGTATAACAACCCGTATCTGGAAAGGTAAAGGTTGGATTAAATACACTTGAAGTATCTGTCAACGAACCTAGAACCCCAAAATCCCAAAATGCAGTCATGGTACTATCTCCCAATGATTGATTGATAAATGATTTAGTTCTTACATCTGGGCAGACGGTGCTATCTTTAAATTTGGCAATGGGACCATGGATGTATACAGTATCTCCGTATATCAATCTTTCGCCACAACCATACATAAACGCTCTAATAATTGGGACAAAGAAACCTGTATCAGTATATATATGGGTGAAGCTATGAAAGATAGTGTCCTTCAATAATGTATTGGAAAAAGCATCTCCCCATGTAATTCTTACTGAATCTGCTCTTCCAAATATTGAAATGGTTACTCCTGTGTCTTCAAAGCACATATCTTGCGGAACGACAGTAACTGTTATGTCAGGCGTGTCACCAGCACAAATCATTCTTGGATATAAGGTAGTATCTGTACATCCTCTTCCTGTAGTCGTAATTAATCGAACATCATAACAACCGGTATCAGTAAAGGTAATTCCTGGATTTCTCAATGTGCTTGTATAAATTGGAGTTCTACCAAGTCCAAAAGTCCAAGCTCTGGATGCAATACTATCACAGGCATTCACAACAGTATTATCCAAAAAAGAATCAATGATTGGTAAACAACCTCTAGTAAGTCCTGTTCTAGTTATTGAGTTCGTATAATCTGCAATTCTTATATTGCCAGGCAAGGTACGTGAATTGGTACAGCCTGGAATGGTTGTAATTAATAAGGTTCCAAGTGGAGCAGTTAATGAAGTAGTTGAAATGCTTCCATAGCAAATCACGTGTGGACCTGGACCAGTTGCAGTTGAGGGAGCACCACTTGGGAATGTCCAACTATAAACTGTTGGAGGCGCACCTGCTCCTGATGCAGGAGTGGAGCCAGTGCTGTTATAGGTAACACAGACAGGACCAATACAAGACTCTAAACACCCGGTAACTCCTGCAACGGCAACAGGTGGTGGAACAATGGAACCAATAGTTACAGATCGAACAGTATCATCAGTACATCCTCCAAAATTTGTACTTAAACGAACACTATAAGTTCCAGCAGCTGCTGCACAAAATGTAAAAGGACTACCCGTTCCAGAAGCCGGAGAAGTAGAGCCAGGAGTAACTGTCCATGTGAAGGAAGAACCTCCACCAACTGCAGTACAAGTTACACAAATTACGCCACAACCTGGAGCTGTCGAATAGGTAAAGGAAGTGGTTGGTGAAGGTGTAATTGAAACCACTACAGGAATTCTTATTGTATCTATACAACCTACACTATTTCTGACTAATAATCCAACTTCATAGGTACCAGAAACAGAATAAGTTCGAGTGGTGGTGGTTCCGCTAGGTGCATCACCAGCGCCACCATATACATAATCATTATTTGTATCCCAGAGCGTTGAGGTAACAGCGCCAGACGAAGTACTAGTGTAAGTTACCACCAATGGTGCTGTGCAACTTGTTGTAGTAGAGGTTGAGAAACTTGCATCGACACCATCTATTGCATGAAAGGTATCTACAAGAGTCCCACTAATTGCACATCCACAGGAGTTTCGCATGTAATATGTTAGGTTATAATTACCTGCAGATGTGTAGGTGGTTGTGAAAGTTGAAGAAGTGTAAATTGAATCACCTTCGGGCTGAATACTTGAACTCGCAAAGGTTCCACACCCTGGAGTTGATGCATTAGTAACTGTAAAGACAGCCGGTAGATCACAAGAATAAGGTGGTGATATTATAAAAATTGGACTTGGATTCGCATAAACTTCAATACAACTTGGCGATACAAGTTGAAAAGAGTCTCTCTCTCCTGCACTGTTAGTTACTACTAACTTTACACAATAAGTCCCAGGACTCGAGAAGAGATGTGTTACTGTTGATGAGGTTGTGGATGTACTTGTTAATGGAGAATCACCCCAATACCAAACAGCACTGGTTATACCAGGTGAGCTGACACTTGTGTTTGTGAAAGACACTAATGCCGAACCACACCTTGGTGTGTATGACACAGTGAACCCAGCTGTGATGGACCCAAAACTATTGAACGCCATAAAGACTATGAACAGCGTCAAGTAAATTTTACAGTAAAAATTTTGTTTCATTGCTTTAATGTTTTCTTGGCTATCTGCGATTAATTTGTAAAAATATAACATTTTTTTTGAATTTTACATGTTGAATATTTATGATTCTTACATTCCTAAAATTTAGGGCAATAAAGACCTTTTGCTCTCTTCTGACAACTGACGGGAATAATGTATTGAGCAGAAACCTCGAAAGCTCCTCTGCCATTGCTCGCTGCCTTTAACTCCGATAGATTAAAATCATATGTCACTCCTATAAGAACATTTTTAATATCAGCTCTTGCTCCAAGAATAAATGCATCAGCGACAGGCTTGGCGAACCTTCCCCAAGCACCAAAGGCAATGGCAGTCTCACTATAGTAATCCTCTCCAATTATGTACTGTAAATAGGTTCCAGCTAATCCTTCCATTGCTTGTCCTTGCTTCTGAAACATAGCCGAAGGAATGATGTTCCATTTATTTCCTAGTTCCACAAGTGCTCCTGCACTGGCTGTGTACTTCATTGCCAGTCGAGATTTTTTATCTCCAAGAAAAGAGTTCACTGGTCTGTTGATATGGCTAGCTGAAAAACCTACATACATGTTTAATCTATCAGCAAGTTGAGCATGCCACATCATGCCCACTGAAAGATCAAGTATTGAAATTGATTTAGAAATATTATTACTTTCCACGATATTATCTGGATAAATAGCATTCGTTAAATCAATGCCTCTTTGATAAAAATTACCTTGAAATCCAATAGAGAGAGAATGCTTCACTCGTGAACCAAAACCTTTAGAATAGGCGAATGAAAGTCCAATCTGGTTTGTTCTTAAGGATAGCTCACCTGCTTTATCACCAGCAAAAACTAATCCAACAGCGAAATAGTCTTTCTTCCATTTACATTTCATAAAATTCATGTCAAATGAGGCAGAATATGTTTCGTATTTAGACTTCACAGATCCCCATTGATTTCTATAATTGGCTCCAATTCTATATTTCCCAAGCATAAAACCAGTCATGGCAGGGTTCAATGTTAGGGGCGAACTATGAAATTGCGAAAAATGAAAATCCTGTGAGATTGCAGATGGAGCAATCAACATTAAGAGTAAATAAAATAAGATTACTTTTCTTTTTTTCATAAGTGAACTTAAAACTTTTATTGACGATACAAACATCTTGAAATTCTTACTTCTATAACAGTTCAAAATTTATAAATTATAGTTTTATTTATTTAAAATTACTAATACAAACAACTAACTATCAATAATTTAAAACAATTTTTATCGTTTTTTTTAACTTATCTAAGAAGTGTGATATTTCCTTCTTTTAAAATTCTATTCACATCAGTCAATGATTGAATATAGATAAAATAACTATATACGCCAATCTCTGCCTCTTTTCCGGTGTTTTGATTTTTGCCATCCCAAAATCTTTCTTTTGAAAATGAATCAAATATTTTATTTCCCCATCTATCAAAAATATGCATCTCTATGCTCTTTACGGATTCGCTTAGTAGAAGTTTTAATAAATCATTAATTCCATCGCCATTTGGCGTAAAAATATTAGGAATAACAAAAGTCAATGCGACAGAATCAACCAAAACAGTAACGGTATCCATCAGATAACAACCATTTTCATATCTCACAAAAGCAGTATAGGTCATTGACTGCAAGGGTGAGGCCAATGCATTTAAAAATACTGAAACAATTGAAATACTCGGAGTCCAAAAAATAGAATCATAATCTGGTACTGTAAGTGCAGAAAGAAAGGCAAATTGTCCTTGAATAATAGAAGTGTCGCCAATCACTTGGAGAGTCGGCATATAATAATCTTCTAAAGAAATATTTATAACGGTATCACACATTGCAGCATTGGTTATTGTAACGCTGTAAAACCCTGCCGATAAATCCTTGATATAATTGGTGTCCTTCGTTGAATCAAAATTCCATGTATAATGAAAAGGACCATCACGCGAAACTACTTTTACTCTAATTTTTCCATTTGATTCGCCCACACAAGAGGAGTCTAATTGGATTAGTCGAGCGCTAGGACCACCAACACTTCTAATGCTAAAATCTATTGAATCTTTGCAGCCATTATCATCAACGACATTCACATAATAACTACCCGCTACCAAGGAGCCAATATTATTTGCCGTGCTTCCGTTGCTCCAGATAAAATTAAACGGTCCTGTGCCTCCTATAGCCGAAGCAGTCGCTGAGCCAACAGCATTTAAACAAGTATCGCTTTTTGACGAAACAATTACTTTTAGAGAATCTGTAGGTCCGGGAACTACTATATTGAAAGATCGAATAGTTGGACAAAGTGCATCACGAATATTAACCACAAAAATGCCTTGCGAGAGTCCAACTAAGAAAGAATCCGTTGAAGTGAAACCTGTCCATGTGAAACTATAAGGCCTCACTCCTCCGGTTATTGTGAGAAAAATGGCACCTGTTGTTTGATTAAGACAATTGACACTATTGATGAGCGTATCTGTGATCTGAAAATAACTACCTGAATCAACTAGAGTTACGGTTACAGAATCTGAAATACACCCAGAAAGGTTATCGACTACCACCAATTTGTATCGACCAACAGCTAAGCCTGTACCTGAGCTATAGTTTATTCCACTCTTCACAATCTGAAAAGTATAGGCACCAGTTCCACCGGTACCTCCAACATTTATTACTCCATTATCTGCTCCACATGTCGGATTTGATCTACTCACAACAATGGCGAGAACATTTTGCGTATCAATAATGGCTGTATCTCTGACAACAAAATTTACTGAGCCGCCCATGGAATCATATCTGCTGACTGTAACAAAATACATTCCAATTGATAAATTATCTACAGAATCTAACAAGGATCCAGATGACCACAAGTAGGTGTAAATACCGGCACTAGAAGGAATTACCCTTGCTACCCCATTATCTATATTACAATATGTGTTCTTTATTGTCATGCTTGTTGTAAAGGGCTGTGCGACTGCGGAAACATTTATCAAAAAGCATAAAATCAAACAACAAGCAACAAGAATAAGTAAAGATTTTTTCATTAATAATTAAACGTTCCGAAAAAGAATATTATTGTATTTTAGAGCTCGAAATTAGGTGATTTCAAGCTATTCATAGATTTTAATATCAACAATTTTTACCTATAAGCCAGTATGGAATTAGTGATTTGTAATTTAAGTGTCATTCCCATTCGGAAAGAAGCAGCAGATAAGAGTGAAATGATTAGCCAATTGCTATTTGGGGAGGTAGCAGAAATTCTAAAAAAAGATAAACAATGGCGATTTATTCGATGTATTCATGATGACTACACTGGATGGATTGATGAAAAACAGGTAATGCCAATCTCTGAAAAGTTTTATCAAAAATACGAAAAAGATCATCATACAGTTTCTCTAGAATTAACCCATGCGGTGATGAAAGACGACAGAGGTTTTCCAATTCTTATGGGCAGTACCCTTCCATGCTATGATGGCCTTACCTTAAAACTTGAAAAGGATAGTTATATATTTAACGGTTTTGCAACAGACACTAAAGAAATTCGTGATGCCGACAATATGATTGAAAAAGTTTGTTTTAAATATTTGAATAGTCCTTATTTGTGGGGAGGACGTTCTCCTTTTGGGATCGACTGCTCTGGCTTTACTCAAATGGTATACAAAGCAATTGGAATATCAATAAAAAGAGATGCCTATCAACAAATTGATCATGGCACAAATATTGACTTTGTTGAAACTTCAAAGCCAGGTGATTTAGCTTTTTTTGTTAATAAAGAAGGAAAGGTAATTCATGTTGGGATTGTTATAAAAAACCAGCAAATCATACATGCCTCAGGACTCGTTAGAATTGACAAGTTAGACAATAATGGGATATTCAATACCCAATCAAAAAAGTATACCCATCAGTTAAAACTAATCAAAAGATTGTTTTAAAAGGAATTCGAATGTTGAAACAAGATTAGGAATTTACTTTTTTCTTTTTCATCAAAGAACCAAAGTCGATATTCAAGGTAAAATGATGGGCTGAAAAACCTTTCGCAAAAACTTGAATACCATAACTAAAATCAAACTGTTTGATATGCAATCCTAAACCAAAAGAGAAGCCAGCCAAACTTTTCTTGTTCTGAAAAGCATGTTCTCCTCGATGCATTGGATTAAAAGCAAAATTAAATCGTAACACCTTAGCAATCGTTACTTCTGTGCCTATAATAAAATGTCTAGCAATTTTATCAAAAGTATTCTTCTTCACTTTTTGCACTTGAGTGGAATCAGTAAACAAAGTAGATGTTTCAACATCATTTGGATCATCGTAACGTATGTTCCATCTAAACAAATTATGTGCGATTAAAGAGAATCTGAATGGCAAAAATTTTGGTTGATAAGAAACACCCAATTGAATATCGAATGGCAGTGGTTCTCTGGTTCCTCCCTTCACATAGGGCTTAAATTGCACCCCAATATCTCGTATCAACAATGTAGCACATAATTTATGGGTCGTATCGATATAGGATGCAGCCAAATCTAACGCTATCCCACCACTTTTATGAGTAATAAAGTCTGAGGCCATAAACTTTAGATTTGCACCTAATGAGTAGTGCTTTGAAATCTGCCTTCCTGCTCCGAACTGGATTGCCCACTCTGTCGGAATAATTGTAGCACCAATATTTCCAGCCTCATCGGTCTTTTTAATTTTACCGTAACTCATGTATTGAACTGATGCGCTGAAAGTCGCAATCTTAGGAAATGATTTAGCGTATGCAAAATGGCCATAATTAGTTTTTCCATAAAAGGCAATCGTTCCAGCAGTAAACATCTTATCGACTAGCGGTGTGAGCCCTGCTGGATTTTGCAGTGCAAGACTTAAATCCTTATCGATATACGAGATATAGGACCCCCCCATAGATGTGATTCTACCAGATTGTGGCAGTGCAACAAATTCAAAAGTATTCTCCCCTCCTATTTGAGCAAGTCCATGTATAGATGCAGATAGAAGTAATAATATAAAAACTTTTTTCATAAACTATTGAAAGTATAACGCAATTTAACTTTTCTTATTGCAAGCAAATTTTCTATAATAAAATCTAGCTCAATAAATTAAAAGCAGCCAACTACCAAGGCTAAAAATAGAGATTAATACTGATTAAAAAAAGAATATCTTTAGTATGCAATTTAAGAATTCCATGAATCTAAAAATTTTCTCCGCCTACCTCATAGTCAGCATTTATAGTCTGATAGTATTTGCACAAGAACCTGGTAAACTTGATAAACTAGCGAAGGATGAATCTGCGTTTTTTAAAAATGAAGAATCGCATTTTTTTTCCAATGCCTATACACAAAACTATAACATTCTCTTCCATCAATTAATTTTCGACATAAATCCTTCCATACTTGGCATCCAGGGAATAGTTAAAAGCTATGTCCAAGCTCGTGAAAATGGCATCAATGCAATCGCTTTTGATTGCTCGCATATTTTAGAAATTGATAGCATCAAAGACAATCAGCATCGACTAAATTATTTACTTGACGCAAATGATGTGCTTACTATAGATTTATCTAAAACCATTATGATGGGAGACATAGACACCATCATCATATTTTATCATGGCATACCAATTAGTACAGGTTTCGGGTCTTTTCAGCAAACTTTTCACAATGATGTCCCTTCGATTTGGACACTCTCAGAACCTTTTGGTGCAAAGGAATGGTGGCCATGCAAACAACAATTAGAAGACAAGATTGATTCTTTAGATATCATCATCAATATGCCAAAAGGCAATCTAGCAGGTAGTAATGGAAAGCTTATCAGTATTGATTCTTCAAGCACTATAACTACTTGTCACTATCATAGTAATTATCCTACAGCGACTTATTTAGTTGGTGTTGCTGTTACCAATTATGCCATGTTTACAGACACTGTCAAATTTGCTAATGATACAGTGCCAATCATTAATTTGGTATATCCAGAAGTATTGGAAGAAGAAAAGTTATTGAATGTAGAATTCAGTAATAATATGCATTTATTTGATAGTTTATTAATCACCTATCCATTTGCGAAAGAGAAATATGGGCATGCACAATTTGGCTGGGGTGGTGGCATGGAACATCAAACGATGAGTTTTGTTTCACATCTTGATTTTGAGTTAGGTGCACATGAGTTGGCACATCAATGGTTTGGCGATAAAATTACCTGCTCAAACTGGCGAGATATTTGGTTGAATGAAGGCTTCGCAACTTATATGACTGGCGTTTCCTACGAACACACTTACGAGGGTAAATGGTGGATGACATGGAAGGGGAATTTGATGCGCAATATCACTAGAGTACCAGGTGGTTCTGTGTATATTTATGATGATAGCACATCGGTAGAACGTATATTTGACGGTAGATTGAGCTATGCAAAAGGAGCCATGTTATTACATATGCTAAGATGGAAATTTGGCGATGTGTTGTTTTTTCAAGCACTCAAAAATTATTTAAACGATACGAGTTTAGCTTATAAATTTGCGGAGACTGCGAATCTAAAAAATCATTTCGAAACGCTTACCAACAATAATCTTGACGAGTTTTTTGATGATTGGTTTTATCATGAAGGCTTCCCTACGTATCACATTACATGGAAGCAAAATTCAATGAACATGGTCAATATTGTAGTGCGTCAAACACAATCTCATCCATCAGTTTCTTTCTTTGAAATGCCTATTCCTATTTACTTTAAGAATAGTTTTATGGATGGCACCATAGTCTTAAATAACACCACGAATAATCAAGAATTTAACATCCAACTTCCCTTTCATATCGACAGTTCAAAATTCGATCCTGAGTTATGGATCGTGTCTGCAAACAATACTATTATCAATTTGGATGAAGCATTGCAAGCTGATAATTTGGTTATTAAAAGCGCTCCAAACCCTTTGGAAAAGGAACTTTCAGTAGAAGTCATTACAGAGCATGCTGGTCAGGCGAGAATACTATTCACAGATGAAAGTGGCAGAATAGCAATTGATCAAAAGGAAGAATTATTTTATGGCTACAATCAATACAAATATGATGTCTCAACACTTTCAAGTGGCTACTATATCTTATACATCAAGGCAAATAACGATAGCTATCGGAGAAATTTTATGAAGCCTTAGTTGCTTTCACGAATGATGTCAAAACATACTTGTTGGTAAAAAACACCAACAAGGGCGATGAAAATTATTTATTAAACTTATTCATCGCATGGTTGAGCCCCTCTAAACAAAAGCATTTTACGGCTTCGGCACTGCGTTTAATATTTTCGTCGAGCACTAATTTTTCATCGCTGCTCCACTTGCCTAGTACATAATCGATTTGTCTACCCTTTTCGAATTCATTGCTGATACCGAATCGAAGTCGTGGATATTGTTGCGTGAGAAGGGACTCCTGCATGCTTTTGAGGCCATTGTGACCACCATCGGTTCCACTATTTTTTATTTTTATTTTGCCATAGGGCAATGCCAATTCATCGACAAGCACTAATAGATTTTCTTTTTCAATTTTCAGTTCTTGTAACCAATAATGCACCGACTTACCACTTAAATTCATGTAAGTTGTGGGTTTGATGAGATAGACAATATTGTTTTTAAGACGGAATTCCGTAAAAAAAGCAAGACGCTTCATTCTGAATGAAACGTCTTGTTCTTTGGCCAAATAGTCAAT
>CAMBZT010000026.1 GCA_945872405.1 Chitinophaga pinensis
GTTCAAGCAACGATACTTCAATTGATGAATGATTTGAAGAAAGATGCGGATAGCTCTGTGGTCTTTATTACGCATGATTTAGGAGTTATTGCAGAGGTGGCAGACAAAGTGATTGTGATGTACAAGGGCAAAATAGTGGAGCAGGGAAGTGTGTTAGAAATCTTCCAAAATCCACAACATCCTTATACAAAAGGTCTTTTGGCTTGTCGTCCTTCTTTGGATAGCCGATTGAGTAAGATGCCTACGGTGGCTGACTTTATGAAAGAAGAAAATGGTGTGATTATTCCGTTAGATATGACGGTAGCTACTGCGATTAAATCGGTGACTGTTACTCAAGATGAAACGGATAAACGTAGAGAGCGTTTGATGTCAGCTCCACCAATGCTACAGATCAAAAATTTAAAGACTTGGTTTCCTACCACAAAAAATATGTTTGGCAAAGTGATGGATTATGTGAAGGCTGTGGATGATGTCACTTTAGATGTATATGAAGGTGAAACCCTTGGTTTAGTTGGGGAGTCAGGATGTGGTAAAACGACATTAGGAAGAACGATATTGAGATTAGCACCGGCACATTCAGGAGAGATTATTTATAAAGGACGTAATTTATTGGAGTTAGGCGATAAAGACATGTTGGAGCTTCGCAAAGAAATGCAAATTATTTTTCAGGATCCTTATTCATCATTAAATCCACGTATGACCATTGGTAGCGCGATTATGGAACCAATGACTGTACATGGGTTGTACAGCAATGAGAAAGAAAGAAAGGATAAAGTATTAGAATTATTGCGTCGTGTGAATATGAACGAAAATCAATTCAGTCGTTATCCGCATGAATTCTCCGGTGGGCAAAGACAGCGTATTTGTATTGCTCGTGCTTTAGCCTTGAAACCAAGCTTTATTATTTGTGATGAATCTGTTTCTGCTTTGGATGTTTCGGTTCAAGCACAGGTATTAAACCTATTGATGGAATTAAGAGAAGAATTTAAATTTACTTATATTTTTATCTCACATGATTTGTCCGTAGTAAAACAGATGAGTGACAGAATGGTGGTGATGAATAAAGGAAAGATTGAGGAGATGGGCGCAAGTGATCAAATCTATGCAAATGCAGCACAGGCATATACTAGAGATTTGATTAATGCTATTCCTAAAGGAAGGGTCGAAGACATTATAGTACGTTTGAATGAATCTGTGCCAGCCTAATTTAATTTATTTTATCAAGTACATAAAAAAGCAAGACCTAGGTCTTGCTTTTTTATTTTAGCCATTGTTTAATTAGTTTGCTGAATCAGGGCTTTGTAAAGGTTGATTAGTTGACTGCCAATGTCGGCATCCTTAGTATTACATTTATTTTCTTTCATCAAGGATTGGTTTTCTATACAGCCATGACCATGATGCACCCCTGACATGCAGTGATAATTTCCCCTGCGACCAAAGGCTGCTAGTGAACAAAAAGTGGCAATAATCCCAGCAGTTGCTTGCTGTATTTATTAATTGAACGAGATTTTTTTTTTCTTCGATCATTATTCTTTCCAAAACACAAACTTATAGGAATGCGGACCTATCTGCCTCTATTTTACTTTAAATTTCTTTAAAGGAAAATTTATTTCCCTTCTACAAAAGTGTTTTTTGATATCAGAAAAGGCGATTTCCAAGTCTTACAATTCCATTAAAAATGCCTTGTCCGTTTTAATATTATGAAAGGAAAGTAAATTTTGTTTGGCTTCCTGTATAAATTGCCGGCTGTTAGTATTATCGAATACTAATTGTTTATAGTGATATCGCTTTTTGAAATAGTCATAATCAGTGATCGCGTCATTTCCAATAATAATTAAATCATACGTAATTAAATTGGTAACGAACTCCATGTATGTGTACTTTTCGTTTAAGATTAACAATCGTAGCTTGCCATATTCAACTTCATAGATTCCTGTTTGAAGCAATGTCTCCTTTTCTTGCATCACCTTTTGATGTACTCTAAAAGGTTTTATATGAAAAGTAAAATTCTTATCATTCTGCTCTAAATGTTCAGAAGTAATGACTTGACTATATCCTTGATGAATGATCTCTATTCGCTGCATTTTATTCAATGAGTATATGATTAAATCTGACTTTTGATAGTTGGTAATTTTTTCAATGGAAAGGAAAATCATGAAACAAATGCTAGAGGCTAATAATAGTTGAAGTAATCTGACTTGTTTTAATTCAATCCATAGGAAAAAGAGAAAGAAAAGCAAGTAAATACAGATTGTTTCAAGGGGACTAAGAAAAATGTTTTTGATAGAATTATAGGGTATATCGTTCATCCATAATATAAATTTATTGATGATGATGAGAATATATTCAAGCGGTTTCACTGAGTAGTAAAGTAGGCTTGTAGAATGACTAAAACAAAGTACTAGAAAAGAAAATCCTGCAAAGAGTGCAATAGTAATAAGAGGTATGATGATTAAGTTGGCAAGCAGAAATAGTGTGGGGAACTGATAGAAGTAATAAATTGATAAAGGGAATGTAACAAACTGAGCGGCCAAAGAAACAGAGGTCATCTGCCAGATTTTATCGCCTAAATAATTTTTGACCGCCCAACAGTTATATACTTTTGGTTGCAGGTAAATAATACCAAAAACAGAGATATAACTTAGTTGAAATCCTACATCAAATAGATAATCACTATTATACATTAATAAGAAGACTGCAGAGGCAGCCAATGAATTGAAGATATTTATTTTTCGAGCGAGTGCATTACCAAAGGCAATAAAGGTGAGCATAACAGCCGAGCGAAGTACAGAGGGAGAGAAGCCAGACAAGGCAGCATAAAACCATACCAATAAAATAATTAAAATTGCTTTTGTGACTATTACTTTTTTGTTTTCTTTTTTTATCAGACTAAACAGAAAATTGATAATGATGTAAAAAATGCCTACATGTAGACCTGAGACAGACAAAACATGAATAACGCCACAACTTGAATAGGCTTGCATCAAACTCTTGTCAATATCGTCATCATCTCCTATTATCAACGCTTTGGCTACTGATTCAGCTTGCATATTCTCAATACTTGTTTCAAAACAGCTGCTTAAGTACTTTCTGACATCATGTACCTCAGCTAATATGAAATTGCATTGTTGATGTTGAATAATTTTATAATTTCCTTCTGCTATGAAAAGTTGATGATAAATATTTTTATGAGTAGAGAATACACTATTATCAAATTCATAAGGGTTTTGAGCGGAGGTGATCGCACTCAAGGTTCCCTTACAGATAATTACATCACCATAGCTGCATGTAGTATTAGTATCATTAACATAGACAGCTATCTTGCCAATCGTTTCTATGGTGATAGAATCCCTGATTACTCCAAGTATATTGCCCTTCAGTTTAAGCCCTTTTTCGGTTCGTATTGGATCTTCATTTACTAGTATCTTGAATTGGCAATCAGCGCTTGTAAAGTGAGAGAAATGCGATTTGCTTTTCTGTATATCTCTTAGCGAAGAGATAAACATACTAGTGATGCAAATCAATAAAAAAAGGAGCAGACCATGTATAAATCTTCTTCTGAAAAGCTGAACATGTTGCTTCGTAAAAAAGATGAGTAAATTAATACTCAATGCCGAAATAAAGAGCGCAAATGCATAGGCGTAGTTAATATCGCAATAATATCGGAGTATGATGCCGATAATAAACGCAATTAACAACCTAATGAACGGTGATTCAGATAGGAATTGTTTCATGTAAGTAAGGTGAAGCTTTAGGTAGAAACTTCATTCTAAAAGTACAGTTTTTTTATTAATTGCATGAGGATTTTTGTATGAAGTAAGCACAGAGACAAATAAATGCGATATTCTCCTTAGATATCCTGATTATAGCTGAATAGAGCGATAATTAGTTATTGAAATTTTTGTCCTACTGTTTGAAATGAATCTGATCATTACCAGGATATATTAAAGTAAAAATTTTGAAAGTTTCTGCAATTTTGACACAAAAGCTATATAAGTTTGCTGAAACTGTCAGTGTTACTGACATGGTATAATTATTGAAGAATACTTGGGCTACCTATATTTGAATTCCTTTTTTAGATAATTGAGTAGAAAAATTATAGATAAAATTATAAGATATGATGAATGATTTTTTTCAGATGCAAGGACAAGATGATGAGGTAGAGTTTTTACCTGTGTTAAGTGATGATGATGTCGAGTTGTTAAAAGATGGAGATATTTCTGCAGTAATACCTGTAGTTCCATTAAGAAATACCATTTTATTTCCTGGGGTTGTTTTACCAATCACTGTCGGTAGAGATAAGTCAATTGCTGCGGTGAATGAGGCATATAAAAAAGATAAAATCATTGCTATTGTTGGACAAATTAACCCTGGTGAGGAAGAACCAGAAGCGGGCGATTTGTACAAGGTCGGCACTATTGCAAAAATATTAAAGCGATTGAAGATGCCTGATGGTAGTACAACCGTAATTATTCAGGGAAATAGACGGTTTGAGCTTGAGGAAGTTGTACAGACTGAGCCATTTTTTACTGCAAAAGTAAAGATGCTCCATGATGAGAAAGATCCTAAGGATAAAGAATTTGAGGCTTTAATAAGTTCTATTAGAGATATTTCAAAACAAATTATAAAATTATCGCCAAACATTCCTTCAGAAGCATCTACCATCTTACATAATATCAATAATCCAACATTCTTGATTCACTTTGTGGTCTCGAACATGAATGTAGAGGTGGCGAAAAAGCAAACTGTCTTAGAGGTAGATGGTTTGAAGGAGAGGGCTTCGAAATGTATGGAATTATTAAATGAAGAATTTCAGTTACTAGAATTAAAAAACCAGATTCAATCGAAAACAAAAGTAGATTTAGATAAACAGCAGAGAGATTATTTCCTGAATCAACAGATGCGTATTATTCAAGAAGAATTGGGTGGAGATGGCGTAGGAAAAGAGGTGAAGCGCTTGAAGGAAAAATCTCAAGGGGTTAAATTCAGCACCATGGGGAAAGAAGCCTTTGATAAAGAATTGGCAAAGCTAGAAAGAACCAATCCAGCAGCAGCAGAATATGGTGTGGTATTAAATTATCTGGATCTGATGTTGGAATTGCCTTGGGGTGAATTGACAAAAGACACCTTTAATCTAAAAAAGGCAAAAGAGATTTTGGATAGAGATCATTTTGGATTAGATAAGGTGAAGGATAGAATTTTGGAATATCTAGCAGTTTTAAAATTAAAGGGTGATTTTAAGTCCCCAATTCTTTGTCTGGTGGGGCCTCCAGGAGTTGGTAAAACATCACTCGGTAAGTCAATAGCTGAATCTATTGATAGAACGTATGTTCGTATGGCATTAGGTGGATTACATGATGAGAGCGAAATTCGTGGTCACCGAAAAACCTATATTGGTGCCATGCCTGGCCGAATCATACAGTCGATAAAAAAGGCAAAATCTAGTAACCCTGTTTTTATCTTAGATGAAATTGATAAAATTGGAAATGATTTTAGAGGTGATCCAGCATCGGCATTGTTAGAGGTTTTAGATCCTGAACAGAATGAACACTTTTATGATAATTATTTGGAGTTGGAGTACGATTTGTCTAAAGTTATGTTCATTGCTACTGCTAATTCATTGCAGAACATTCATGCTGCTTTGCGCGATCGAATGGAAATCATTTATTTGGAAGGATACTCCACTGAAGAAAAGTTAGAGATTGCGCAAAAATACTTAGTTCCGAAACAAAGAAAACTACATGGTCTAAAATTGAAGGATATAAAGGTGAGTAAGAAAACCTTAGAATTAATTATTGACGAATATACGCAAGAAAGTGGCGTTCGTGAATTAGACAGAGTTTTGGCAAGCACCATGCGTTATGTAGCTAAATCTATTGTGATGGAAGAAGCATATAATGATGATGTTAAGCCAGAAGATTTGTACACTATCCTTGGACCGACACGATATGATAGAAATTTATATAAAGAAGCAAATCCTCCTGGAGTTGCTGTAGGATTGGCTTATACTTCGGTTGGTGGAGATATTTTATACATCGAAACAAATAAAAGCAAGGGGAAAGGTGCATTACAGTTGACAGGTAAGTTAGGGGATGTGATGAAGGAATCTGCAAGCACAGCAATGTCCTATATAAAGGCTAATGCAGTGGCTTTGAAGATTGATGAAAAAGTATTCACAGAATATGATTTTCATTTGCATGTGCCAGAAGGCGCGGTGCCAAAAGATGGTCCGTCAGCCGGTATTACTATTCTTTCAGCATTTACCTCATTGCTCACCAACAAACCACTAAAACCATTTCTCGCAATGACAGGTGAAATTACACTAAGGGGTAAAGTATTACCTGTAGGCGGTATCAAAGAAAAGATACTTGCAGCAAAAAGAGCTGGAATGAAAGAAATTATTATGAGCAAGATGAATGAAAAGGATGTTAAAGAAATTAAGGAAGATTATATTAAGACGGTAAAATTTCATTATGTAGATAAAATGGATGAAGTATTAAAGATTGCATTAGTGAAGTAATGAACTGTTAACTATTTATTTAAAAAGCTGAAGTAAAATATACTTCAGCTTTTTTTATCACAATGCACTAGCCTTGATTGTAGCGGTATCCTTTTTGGTTTTATGTCAAGATACAACTTGTTATAAAGAATAAGGAAAATATAATAATGTAGAAGATATCAATTGGTCTTTTGTTGAGTGGTAGGTTTTTAGTCATTTGCTTATTTCTTATGATATTGAATTTTGCGATTAAAAACAGTGATAGAGATATTTATATATTCTCTATGGCTTCTCAAAAAAAACAAAGCCATTTTTCTCGTATAGTTTTTTGTACTTATACTTATCTTGGAAATAAGCGGCTTTATTTATTTTACAAACAATATACGTTTTTTTATCGCGCATCAGGTAGATGGCTTCATTGAATCCAATACCATGATCCTCAGCTCTCCTTTGAGTATAGAATAACTGCGCATAGCTTTTAAATCCGAAGACTTCAACTATGGCACCTTCCTTCGCTTTTTCTTCATAAAACTCTATTGCTGCAGCTTGTGAATACTTCTCAATTTTTGGTACAATAAGAGTTATTGCAGCGTAGATAGAAGCAGATTGAAAGAAGAAAAAAACATATATTCCAATTTCTCTCTTAGCTCTCAAAACAAAATAAGTAGCAGCGATGATGGCAATGCTAAAAAAAGTAAATGGCAGATAATCTACAATGGACCAATATACTTTGGCTTGAAGATTGTGGCTTACAAAAATATCTTTTTTTGCTAGTTCAATCAACCATTTAGTGTCTTTCATTAGAAATGGAATGAGAAAAAGAAGCATTCCCCAGATGGTAATGCCAATAATCAATTGAAACGTTAGATACCAATTCCATTTTCTTTCATGATGTTTAAAACGATAAATAAATAATGCTGCTAGAAAACTAATTGGTAGATAGGTTAGTGATGAATAATGAACAATTTTTGTTTTTACCAATGTAAAAACAACGAATACAACCAACATTAAACAAAGCATCCAGATTCTTAATAACTCTTGGTCTCTAGTTTCTAATTTATCTTTTTTGAATGCATTAAATAGGAAGATTGAGGCTGGAAAACAACCAATGAAAACAATGACAAAGTGATAAAACAAGAATCCACCATGACCAGCATCTTTTGTATTCATTAGCCTAATTTGATAGGAAATAAACTCTTTAAAGAACCAAAAACCTCTTTCATACATCTCGAACCCAAACCAAGCACAGCAGACTAATAAAATGACAAGTATCCATGTGATCAATTCTACAATTCCAATGATTCTTCTGAACTTATTTATTACAAAAAAAACAAAGATTGTTAAGCCGCCTAAAAGAAGTCCTACAGGACCTTTTGTTAGTATAGCCAATCCGATGAAGCATCCAGAAAGTATCACGTTTTTTAACTTGTATCGATTTCTTCCTTTCGTGTCATATAGTTCTAAGTCATAAGAATTATTCATTAAAAAATAGATACCAAGAAAAATAAAAAGATTAAAAAAAGGATCGATAATTCCTGATTTGAAGTAGACAAAAGGAAGGAAAGAGGATATCATTACAAATACCCAAATAATGGCAAATTCTTCATTGTAAAAGCGCTTACCAATTTTAAAAATGACAAACAAAGTAAGCACTCCGCAGATGGCATTGGGTAGTCTTGATGCAAATTCGTTAATACCAAAATAACTCATGCTTAAGGCTTGTAGCCAAATGAAGAAGGGAGGCTTTTCCCAGAAGGGCTCAAAATTGATTTGTACTTCTGTATAGTTTTTTGATACGATCATCTCACGCGCTGCCTCTGCGAAGTTGATTTCATCCCAATCGAACAGATGTACCTGTCCAATGAAAGGTATAAAAAGCAGTGTACCTATCAGAATCACAAGAAACTGAACAGGAATTTTGCTCAAAAAATGGAACTTTTTGAAAATGGTTTCTTTCATTTCTTTTTAGCTAGAAAATTGTTGATCAATGAATATTTTAGAAATGGTATTTTACTCTCTATTAAGTATTTTTTTGAAGCGGTATAGTGAATGGTGGTAACAATAACACCTAAAATAGCTCCAAAATAAACATCTTCATAAAAGTGTTGTAGTAAGTAAATTCTAGAGATGGCTGTGCTAAGCGCTAGAACAATACAAACAATTGACACCCATTTGTTTTTCATCGCTATAGCTAGGACTAACATACTTCCAAAGGCAAAAGTGGAATGTCCAGAAGGGAAACTATAATGTTCTAGTAGTTTCACGCCCTCTACGGGGTCTAAAATTGTATAGGGTTTAAAATAGAGTAAAGGCCTTGGATAGTTAAAGACATGAACTTTCAGTACATAAACAATCAAGCTAATGATGAATGCATTTATAGAATAGAAAATACCAAAGCTAACTCGATAAGAGAATAAAAAAAATACGATGATTAGACTTATGAAAAACTCCGAGAGGTGAGTGGCATTCTTAAAAAAAATATCAAAGCAAAAATTTTTATTGCAATTGAAATATAGGTTGAAGTCTGCTTTATCATAAAATAAGAAGTAGGTAGAGCCCAATAGTATGAAAACCATCCAAAGCGTATAAAACCATCTATGTTCTTTGATGAAATTAATCATGTAGGACCGCCTTTTTTTGTAGTAACTGTAAAATTTGTTTTGCTTTTTTGATATAAGTATCCTTATTAAAAATGGATGAATCGCTATTGGCTTTAATCGTCAGAAAGACTGCCATTGGTGTCAATACATATACAGACATCCAAGTACCAGTAAAAACTTGATAAGTAGCTCCCTCAGCAATTCGCTCTCCAATAATATTGACTGCATAAAAGAAGATAAATATAATGATAGAGAAAAAGATAGGCCAACCCAATCCACCTTTTCTAATAATGGCACCTAAAGGAGCACCAATAAAGAAGAACAAAATACAAATAAAAGTGAGCTTAAATTTTCTATGATACTCAACTTTAAATTCATTTAAATCTGATCTTAGATAGGAAATATCTTTTAGGCTGCTACTTGTATAGCTTTTAACATTTCGTGCCTTAGCTGTTGCTATTTCAATAATCTCCTGTTGTTCGATCGGAAGATCTTTTTTTATAATATCTAATCCTTTTTTATCTATCAAAATCGATGGATAGGTAGAATTAGCTCTAGGTATGGTATCAAATCTTGGATTAGAAAATAACAGATATGCTTTTAGATTATCAAACAAGTTTGTTTTTCTACTTTGAATACTTCCTCGTATGGTATCTATTTTGGATTGTAATTGTGTGATGTTACACATTCGACTAACATCCTTAAAAAAAATCTCATCTGTTTTTTGCAGCGCAAATTGTGAAAGATCGAAGTGTTTTTCCCACTGATCAAAATTAGTCATGTAGAGTTGATATTTTTTGTCATCAGACACGGAGAGATCCTCCTTATATTGAACGCCGTTGTCTAGCTTAAAAATTAGAATATCTCCCTTTTTCGTTTGAAGTAATTGTCCTTTTTTAGCGAGAATCACATCAGTATTACCTGTGTTTTGAGTATGATCGTAGATGATTAAGTCTCGCAAAGTTTTGCCATCTGCATCTTTTGAGCCTGCAAAAATAGTAATGCCTTGTATATCATCATTAAAAACACCTGGTTTGATATTCAGTGTCGGCTTCTGTTTTCGAATATCATATAATAAAGCACCAGACTTAAGATTTGCAGATGGAATCACATTGTTAGAAAGGAAAAAAGCGCCAATACTAAGTATGATGATAAAAATGATTAGTGGTCTCATAAATCTGATAAAGGAAACACCTGTAGATTTAATAGCAATGAGTTCATAACTTTCACCAAAAGCACCAAATGTCATAATAGAAGAAAGTAGAATAGCTAAAGGAAGTGCCATAGGTACAAGTGTGGCAGAGATGAAAATCATTAGCTTAAAAATAACCCAGGTATCTAGACCTTTGCCCACGAGATCGTCAATATATTTCCATAAAAATTGCATAATTAAAACAAATTGTGCAATACAAAAGGTCAATATAAAAGGACCAATATAGCTTTTGACTAGTAATGAAGAAAGTTTTTTCACTGATGCAAAAATACAAAACTGTGCTTATATTTTCTTTAAATGTGACGAGAGTATATAGAGACTAGTAGATGTTTAGGGAAAAATGATTAATTTTTCCCTTTCGTATGACCTCCACTAAAAAAGCGAATTCCTGTATGAATACCAATTGCAATATTCGGTGAAGTAGTCACATTTTTATTTGCCATATCACCCATCACAGAACCATCCAAACCAATAGTCCAATATATGTTTTTAGAAACAAATAAATCATAATCTACGCCTGCATTTATTCCTAACTGATGGTTCGAAATATAATCGTGAGCATTACTCACAGGATTTGACCCTTGTTTAGATACTTTGGTGGGTAAGGATAATTTTGCTGTTGTCAAGTAAGCATATTGTAAACCTGCCGAGATGTTTACCGATCTCACTAGGTGTGATTTTTTTGACAATTGATTAAACTTATACTTTATATTTAGCGGTATTTCAATATAGCTCAACTTTAGGTTGCCGCTCGCCTTAGCATCATACTTATAGCTGTCAAATCTGTGAGTTCCAAATAAATAACTGATTCTTGTTTCCAAAGCAATTTTATTATTGATATTATAACCAATAACTAATCCTATTTTGGTTGCAATACTTGGATGATATCCTATTTTGATGCCTAGGACTGGATTAGACATTTTGTAGTTATTTGTTGCAAAACTAGCACTTGTTCCCATCTCTGGACCAAGGTAAATTCCTTTTAGATGATAGTCATTGCTTGCGAATATTACTTCGCCCTCTTCTTTAAGTGTAGGACTGATGCTGCTCACTGTCGTCAAATTATTTAACTGCTGAACGTTCATTTTTATCAAGGAGAATAGGGAAGAATTTACGTTGTGTATTTTTAATTCTTCTATTTCTCTAGTCTGATTTGTGTTCGCCTTAGTTGAATTCGTTATTTGTTGGCTTTGAGTTGTGGCATCATCACTATGAAGATTTTTCTTTACCATTGGAATGATGGATTCAAGGTAATTGGTAACTTTGTTGACGGTAGAGTTACTTTCTGATGTTAAAATCTCTGCATTTTTATTAGGAGAAGCTATATGATGTTTATTTATATTACTTATCAACTCAAAGTTGGTAGGTGCTTTGGTACTAGTACTTTCTTTCTCTATTTGATATTCATGTAGCATATTCTTTATGACATAACGCGCACCAGTGGAAGAAAATCCTACAAACAAAAGTATGCCTAGAC
This sequence comes from Chitinophaga pinensis, assembly GCA_945872405.1. Classification (GTDB taxonomy): domain Bacteria; phylum Bacteroidota; class Bacteroidia; order Chitinophagales; family CAMDFR01; genus CAMDFR01. The sequence continues at coordinate 11,790 of CAMBZT010000026.1, forward strand.
CAGTTAATAACATTTTATTCTGTAGCCAAAAAATTCCTTTTGGTTTTGAATCCGATGGATGCAATTCACTCTCTATTCTACTCCAAATATGTGGAGAGGGGTTCGATTCATACTCTTGCAACTTATTTTTGATCTCATCATCAAATGAAAAGTTGCTATGTGGTAATTTTTTCTCCATAATTTGTAACGAATGCTTATCGTTTTTAACCCATTAATTTGTTAGACGTCATAAATCTACTATTAGTTGTACCTAATTTTAAATTTCTTTTATTGCTTGCGAAACTCTATCTGCTTTTTCTATTTTTGATTGTAATACACCTCTTGCCCTTGCTAATTGTGACTTAGATGTTCCTTCAGAAATACCTAACTCAGAAGCAATTTCCTTATGTGACATACCATCAATAACATACATATTGAATATTGTTTTGTAGCCTGGTGACAAAGATTGAATCAACAAAATCAAGTCGGAAGTCATTAAAGTATCAACCACACTACTATCATGATTAGCAATATTGGTATCCTCAATCTCAGAAACAGCATACATTTTGATATTTTTGCGATACTGTTCTATGGAGGTGTTAACAAAAATTTTTCTAATCCATCCTTCAAAAGAACCTTCCCCGCGGTATTTATCTATATTCTTAAACACCTTCACAAATCCGTCTTGCAAAATATCTTCAGCATTATGATAGTCAGAGGCATAGCGCAAACATATGCTAAACATTTTTGAAGATAATGCCTTGTAGAGTACTTTTTGAGCAGACACATTACCTTCTACGCACCCCTTTATGACAAGGTGTTCATTTTCAGCTGTTAAATGTTCTATTTTTAAACTCATGTATTTTGTAAAAATACTATATTTTCCTCAATTTTCTTAAGCTCCCATTAAATATGACAGAAATTTGACAAAGGCTTTTTTCCTATGGCTCATTTCATTTTTTTTCTCGAAATCCATCTCCGCAAATGTTTCTTCATATCCTTCCGGTATAAAAACGCTGTCGTAACCAAAACCGTTACTTCCTTTTCGTTCTTTTGATATGCTGCCCTTTATAATGCCGTCAAACTGAATTATTATATCAGCAGTTTTAAATGTTATTACAGTCTTAAAACGTGCTTTTCTGTTTTTTATTTGATTTAGGGACTTTAAAAGTTTCTCAATATTTTCTTCACTCGAACTATTCTCACCTGCATAACGTCCAGAAAGTACGCCTGGTTCATCATTTAATCCCTCAACTTCTAGTCCAGTATCTTCTGCAATGCATGTCAAGTTGCTAAGTTCATAGGCCCTAGTAGCTTTCTGAGTAGAATTTGCTTCAATCGTTTGACCAGTTTCAGGTAAATCTTCAAAAATATTGGCTTCTTTTAAACTTAATAACTGAATATACTCGGGAGTGATTGCTTGAATCTCCTTTATTTTATTCAGGTTGTTTGTGGCAAAAAGAATTTTTTTTAACATTTTACCTAGACTAAGATGGTTTTAACTGCATTCCAAAAAAGTGATTTTAGCGAGGCATCAGTATATATTTCTTCAATTAAATTTGTTTGTATGACACGTACTTCGTTTATAATCAAAACTTTATTTAAAGGAAAATTCATTTGAGAATTCGATGAATTGATGAAGTTGCCAAAGATGGCGATCAGCTCACAGCCATAGCTTTCTTTCAATTGCAAGATGTTCACCAAGGTGCCTTTTTCTACACAAAGTATCTCCATCTCCTCAACTTCATATTTTATAGCAGCATTCATTTTTGTTATCAACTCTTTATACTTCATGTCAAACTCAACTTTTTCTGACCATTCTACAATATAAAGAGTTTTTTTACAGCTAGTTGCGCTATCTGATGACAATTGAGAGTCATTGGTAATCTTCTCGTTATTGATGTATATTTTATCATTTAAAAAGAGACTGTAAACTTCATTGATTGTATTCATGATTTTTTTTTTTTTAACTTGCAGCCTTAAAATCTTTTTTGAACTAATTTTTTATCGAATCTGAATCACTAGTTTTTAAGGCAGAAAATTCTGAAAAGGTTCAGCCTGTCTAGTTTCTCAGTATTTAAAACAAAACAGCCTCATATGAAATACGAAATTAAGATAAACCTTGCTGAAAAGAGTAAAATTAGTGAAGTAGATTTCAACAATTTACCTTTTGGTAATTTTTTTTCAGATCATATGTTCATTGCTGATTATAAAGAAGGCACATGGCAGAACTTTAGGATTGAGCCATTTCACAATCTATCAATGCATCCTGCAACCTCTGCATTTCATTATGGACAGTCAATTTTTGAAGGGCTTAAAGCTCAAAAAGATGCTGAGGGAAATGCCTTGGTTTTTCGTCCGGATAGAAATGCAAAGCGATTTAATATCTCAGCAGAAAGAATGGGTATGCCTTCCTTGCCAGAAGGATTATTCATTCAAGCTGTGGAAGAAATAGTTAGATTAGATCATGAGTGGATTCCTAATGGAGAACTCTCTTCGCTTTATATTAGACCATTCATGATGGCTGTAGATGAACATGTGGGTATTAGGGAATCTGATAATTACACATTTATCATCTTTACTTCTCCTGTTGGAGCGTATTATTCTGCACCAGTTAAAGTCTTTATCTCTGAAGATTATATACGTGCTTTCCCAGGTGGTGCAGGCTTTGCCAAATGTGCGGGTAACTATGGTGCTTCCTTGCTGCCTCTTCGATTTGCCAAAGAAAAGGGCTATGATCAGGTATTATGGTTGGATGGAATTGAAAAGAAATATTTTCAGGAATGCGGCACCATGAACGTTTTCTTTGTGATTAATAATGTGCTCATTACGCCTCCCTTAGGAGCTGGAACTATATTGGATGGAGTAACAAGAAGTAGCGTGATGGCATTAGCGAAAAAGCAAGGTATCCCTTTGGAAGAAAGAGACATAAGTACAGAAGAGTTTTTTAGGGAATTGGCGCTGGGTAATGTACAGGAAGCCTTTGGTGCGGGAACTGCAGCAACAATAGCTCCAATTATTGGTGTTGGTTTTCATGATCAATACTTCGAACTTCCTCCGATAGAAACAAGAACCTTTTCTGTCTCCATCAAAAAAGAATTGTTTGCCATTAAAAGTGGTGAAATTGCTGATGAGTTTGGCTGGATGTTAAAGATCCCTGTGACCGAGAAAGTATAGATCTAGCATAGTTTCTTTCTTTGAGTTTGAAGATTTTTTTTGTTAGATCCATTACAAAATTTATACTCATTATGATCATTTAGATGAAAGAGGTTAGGCTTCAGCCAATCGCTTTTGTGAAAAATTCAAGCTTAAGTCCAACAGGTGATCATTGCGGAGAGATCGTTTCTGAAATTAAATTGGCGGAGCATATTCCTAGAGTGGCATTCAGTAATATTGAACTCTTTTCACATCTTGAAATAATATTTTTTAATCAAGCATATGACCAACAGATTATGTTTGCTGCTCATCCAAGAGAAAATATAAGTTATCCTATAATAGGTATTTTCGCACAAAGGAAAAAGGATAGACCAAATCATAATTGGTCTCTGCTCAGTAGAATTAATTTCACATGAGAATCGCATTCCGAAAGTCAAATACCTAGTTGCAGTTAAAGGCTTTAAAAGTGTATGTAAGAATTCACTTAGAATCTTTCGAATTGACTAAAGAAAAAGCTACCTTCCATTTGAGAATTTTCGTCACTATCAGATCCATGTACTGCATTTTCTGCTATCGAATTCGCGTATAACTTTCTTATGGTTCCTTCAGCTGCATTAATTGGATCAGTTGCACCAATTAGTTTTCTGAAATCTTCAATTGCATTTTCTTTTTCAAGAATTGCTGCAACGATAGGACCAGAGGACATATAATCACAAAGTTCGCCATAAAATGGTCTACTACTGTGTACTGCATAAAATTTGCCAGCATTTTCACTAGATAATTTAGTTAATTTCATCGCAAGTATTTTAAAACCTGCTTTGTTTATCATTGCTAAAATATTACCGATGTTACCCGCTGAAACAGCATCTGGTTTGATCATTGTAAAAGTTCTATTCCCTGCCATTGTTGTTTTTTATATTTAGATGAGTTAAATGATTGATTTTTACGGGTGCAAAACTAAACTTATTTATTCTATTAAACAAAGTTTCTAAGGTACCATAAGGAATAAGATTGTCATAAATCAAAATATAAAATATCTTTGCGCCTCAAACAATATCTATGCATCGAATGTATTTATAGATACAAAAAAACTAATGATAATATGAATTACGCTCTTAACGATTTAAAAATAATGAAAAATAAATTATCCATTCTAATTTTGATGCTTTGTAGTTTTCAACTTTTAACTGCACAATCAATTGTTCATCAGGAGAATCTTTGTGCAAAGAGCAAGTCAAGTAGCTTATTGCGAAGAGCATCCTCTAGTGCTAGTGCAACCTCGTTAATGCAACGTTATGATATGAAATTTCAGTTTCTTGACTTAGAAATTCAAAGAGACACCAATTATATTATTGGTAATGTGAGAACGCTTGCTGAAGTGAGAACCGCCTCTTTAGATACTTTTGTTTTTGAGCTTCACAATAATTACACAATCGATTCTGTAATAATTGCCGGGAATCGACTTTCCTTTTTCAAAAGAACCCACGATGTCTATGTTCCATTGCCAAGCCCCGCAATAATGGGCGATATCATTGATGCTAAAATCTTTTACAATGGAGACTCACCTGTAGGTGGATTTGGTGCTATTGGGAATGGATTCTCTAATGGCCAGTCTACAAGATGGGGAAACAAAGTAACCTGGAGTTTGAGTCAGCCATTTGTAGCCTACGAATGGTTTCCATGTAAGCAAGATTTGATGGATAAAATTGACTCGACTTATTTTTATATCACCACGGATACTCCAAACTTAGCAGGATCTAATGGATTGCTTAAGCAGGTTGTTGATTTGCCGGGCGGTAAGCGTCAATTTCAATGGATAAATATTCATCCAATCGATTATTATCTTATTTCAGTAGCATGTGCAAGGTATATAGATTATAGCGTCTATGCACATCCTGTAGGAAGTTCAGATTCTGTGTTGATGCAAAATTTTGTGTATGATAACCCAGGTACGCTGCCAGCTTTCAAAGGATTGATAGATACCACTGCATTAACACTCGATTATTTTTCTACGATTTTTGGACCCTATCCATTTGAGAAGCAGAAATATGGTCATTGTCTGGCTCCTTTTAGCGGAGGAATGGAACACCAAACCATGACCTCTCAAGGTTTTTTTGAATTCACAATTGATGCACATGAACTCGGTCACCAATGGTTTGGTGATAATGTAACATGCCAAACTTGGAGAGATATATGGGTCAATGAAGGCTTTGCTTCTTACACCGAATATTTAGCTATAGAACACTTCTATCCTGCAGATAAAGCTGCTTTTGAAGCAGCGGTGCATGACGATGTGATGTCTCAACCTGGTGGATCTGTTTGGTTTAGTGACAGTACCAATGTGAATAGAATTTTTAGTGGAAGACTTACTTATGATAAAGGTGGCGCCATCATTCATACACTACGATTTGTTTTTAATAATGACGCTTTGTTCTTTCAAGGACTGAAAAATTATCAGAATACTTTTAAAAATGGAACAGCAACTGCTCTAGATATGAAAGCAACAATGGAGTCTGTAAGTGGCATAAATTTAAATGATTGGATGAATGAATGGTTCTATGGAGAAGGGTTTCCAACATTTGATGTAAGTTGGAATCAAGTAGCAAACCAGCTGTATGTGAATGTAAGTCACAGCACTTCATCCTCAGTAACTCCTTTATTTAAAACTCCTCTAGAATTGAAATTTCATTCTACTGCTGGTGATACAACTCTTCGAATAAATATCAACACGAATAGCGATAATTTTGTAATACAATTGGATAATAAGTCTATTGATAGCATAGAAATTGATCCTAACAATTGGATCATTAATGATGGCGGCGCAAGAAGAGATGAAAGTCTAGCAACTTCGAATATTTCTTTAAAGAACCAAATTGAAATCTATCCCTCCTTAGTGAAAGATAATGTATACATCAACACATTTCTAAATGAGCTTTGTTCTGTAAAAATTATTGATATGAACGGTAATTTAGTCCAGAACTCAACCATCAATGGCATTGCACAGATAGATATGCAACAATTTGCAGCTGGGTCTTATTCTGTCGTTGTAAGTAATTTATCTGGCAAAATGATAGCCTCACAAAAAATTATAAAACTGTAATCCTAAATTATATAACGTGTTCAATACAGAAAGTGTCGATCAATTAAAAAACGTATTAAGTAAGTCGAAAAAGATAGTAATTACTTCGCATAAAAATCCAGATGGAGACGCGTTAGGTTCTTCTCTCGCTTGGATGCGATATCTATCCAAATTAGGCCATTCAGTGGAGTATATTTCTCCTAACGACTACCCAGACTACTACAAATGGTTGCCTATTGTTGGACAGACTATTGTTTATGAAAAGGCAAAGGAATATGCCAAGGGAATTCTTCATAGTGCAGATATCATCTTTAGTTTGGACTATAACTCTTTATCAAGAATGGAGGAGTTAGGGGAGGTAGTGAAAAACACAAAAGCTCTGAAAGTGATGATAGACCATCATCTTTTTCCTGATGATTATGCAGACTTGATGTTCAGTCATCCAGAAGCAAGTTCCACTGGTGAGATGATTTTTGATATGATTGTAGCCTTAGGCGATAAAGAGAAAATCGACCTTGAAATTTCAGAATTATTGTATACTGCCATTCTAACAGATACTGGTTCATTTGCCTTTAGTTGTACTTCTTCGCATGTACATGAGGCGATAAGCATTTTGATTCAAAAGGGCGCTAGCCCAGATAGTATCCATAATAAGGTTTACAATTGTTTTACAGAGAGTAGACTAAGATTTTTGGGCTACTGTATTTTAGAAAAGATGCAGATAATTGAAGGCACTCAGATTGCCTATATAGGAGTCAGTGAGGAGGAATTAAGAAGATTTAACATTCAAGATGGAGAGACAGAAGGCATTGCAAGTTATCCCTTAAAACTAGCTGGAATTCAGGCCTGTGCTTTCTTTCGAGAGAAAGACAAAAAAATAAGAATCTCATTTAGATCTAAGGTTGATTATGATGTAAATGTATTGGCACGAGAGCACTTTAGCGGTGGCGGACATAAAAATGCTGCTGGAGGAGCCTCAAATGATACACTTGACAATACATTACTTAAATTTGTGTCCATTTTTAAACAATAAATTTTTTAGTGATAATGAAAAAAGTAGCGTATTCTCTACTAGGATTGATTTTCTTTCTTACAGCTTGCAATCATAATTCTGATTCAAAACAAACGGAAAATGTAAACGATGAAGTTCCCCAAACAGCGCCATCACCTCCACCACCACCAATGGAGACAAAGACGGACTTTATACTCGCTCATATCAAAACAAATAAAGGTGAAATTGTTTGCGATTTAGAATTTGAGAAAACACCGCTTACTGTGGCTAGTTTCTTGGGTTTGGCAGAAGGTAAGATTAAGAATGACGCTAAAGCCATGGGTAAACCATTTTTTGATGGCTTAACTTTTCATCGTGTGATGTCTGACTTTATGATTCAAGGGGGTGATCCCATGGGAACAGGTCAAGGTGGACCAGGTTATAACTTTGTTGATGAATTTGATCAATCACTACAATTTAACGGTGCTGGAGTTCTCGCCATGGCGAATGCAGGACCAAATTCAAACGGTTCTCAATTTTTTATTACTCATAAGGAAACCCCATGGTTAACTGGTAAGCATACAATATTCGGACATGTGACTCAAGGTCAAGATGTCGTAAATAAGATTGCTCAGGGAGATATCATTCAATCCATTACTTTCGAAAGAAAAGGCGAAAAAGCAAAAGCTTTCGATGAAGTAGCAGTATTTAATTCGAAAATGAAAGATGCTTTGAAAGCTGCAGCTGAGGCAAAAAAAGGGGGCAATACATCACCTGATGATGTGCCTGAATTTGAGAAATGGGTAAAAACAAATTTCCCAAAAGCGAAAAAAAATGGTGCCATGTATATCCTCGAAACCAAGCATGGTAATGGTAAAACACCTACCAAAGGACAAATGGTTTCAGTTCATTATACGGGTACTTTAATAAATGGCAAGAAATTTGATTCTTCTCTAGATCGAGGCACTCCTTTTGAGTTTAATGTAGGAATGGGAAGGGTGATTCAAGGCTGGGATGTGGCATTTGGAATTTTGACTGTAGGTACCAAAGCAAAATTATTAATACCATACACATGGGGATACGGTCCTCAAGGTAGCCCACCTGCAATTCCCGCAAATGCAACGTTGATTTTTGATGTGGAGTTGCTAGCAATTAAATAGAATGATCAAATAACTAATTTATAAATCAAAAAAAATGAAAAAAATCACAATGACATTATTCAGTATCGTATTTTTCTCAACCTCAGTTTTTAGTGAAATGACTGATGGTTTGTATGCAAAATTTAATACCTCAAAAGGAACCATTCTTGTAAAATTATTTCCTGATAAAGCACCGCTTACAGTATGTAATTTTGTTGGTCTAGCTGAAGGGAATATTACCAACAATTCAAAACCAGCAGGTGTACGCTTTTACGATGGATTGAAATTTCATCGAGTAATTGCAAGTTTTATGATTCAAGGTGGTGATCCACAAGGCAATGGCACCGGCGGTCCTGGCTATGCTTTTGCTGATGAATTTGTAGATGATTTACAGTTTACAAAGCCTGGTGTTCTCGCAATGGCCAACTCTGGTGCAGCTACAAACGGAAGTCAGTTTTTTATCACGCACGTTCCAACTACTTGGTTAAACGGAAAGCATACTATTTTCGGTCAAGTTACAGAGGGACAAGACATAGTTGATAAAATTGCGCAAGATGATATCATTACTACCTTAGAAATTATCAGAGTAGGAAAGGAAGCAAAAGGCTACGAAGCAAATGATAAAATCTTTACCTCACTAAAAGCATCAGCAGTTGAAAGAGCAGCTGCGTCAAAAGTCTTGGCAGATAAAAAAGCAGCTGAGGAGAAATTGAAAGAAGCTGATAGAGCACAAGAATTACCAGCTTTCGAGACATGGGTAAAGAAAAATTATCCAAATGCAAAAAAGACTGCTTCTGGTTTATATTATGTTGTAGAAAAAGCAGGCGAGGGTCCAATGCCTAAAGTAGGTCAAACTGTAAGTGTACACTATACTGGTATGTTTAATGACGGAAAGAAATTTGATTCTTCTCTTGAGAGAGGTAAGCCGATTGATTTTCCATTGGGTCAAGGTAGAGTGATTAAAGGTTGGGATGAAGGTGTAGCTTTGTTGAACAAAGGCGAGAAAGCAAAATTTTTAATTCCATACACATTAGGATATGGCGAAGCTGGTTATCCTGGTGCCATTCCTCCCAAAGCAACGCTGATATTTGATGTTGAATTAGTTGACTTTAAATAAGTAAAATTAAAAGTGTAAAAAAACTCCTTCTGAAAAGAAGGAGTTTTTTTTGCATCATGTAAATAGAAATTCTACTTAACTTATCTGCTTATATATTTTTAGATAACGCTGTAATGCCCATATTGGAAAGACATTTCGGTAGGCAGTATAGGTAATCATACAACTTTTATTAAACACACCACTAATGCCCTCTTGAGGAAAATCACCATTTTCATTTTGTCTCGATAGTATGAATTGGATCCCTTTTTCTATGACTTCATTATCTGGATATTTCGAAATCATTAATGCAAGCAATGCCCAGCCAGTATTAATTATTTGCGATTGTTCATGTTGTACATATTTTACTTCAACACAACTTCTATAACTTTCACCCCATCCACCATCTGCTTTTTGCTTGGAAACTAAAAAATCGCATGCTTTTTTTACTGTGTCGCTATTGTCATAAAATTCATTCACACAAGCCAAGGCTTCATGAGCAAACCAAGAGGCATAAGTAAAACAGACGCCCCAATTGCCATACCATGAGCCATCTTCTTTTTGAATGCTCTTAATAAATTGTATTCCACCTGATATAGCCTGCTTTATTTCAGCGGTATAAGTTTCAGGATACGCTGTTGTAAAACTATGCAATGCTTGAATGGTGGATGAACTGCACTCCACAAAGGAATAGTCAACCATTATTTCACCATAAACTTCTGATGGATTTAAAACCTCTATCCATTCAGGTGCACGCCTTACTTCATAAGAAGCCCAGCCACCATCTTCACTTTGAAATGATAATAAAAGCTTCACGGCATCTATTAATCTCTCTTTGCTTACTTGAATGGCGTCACTACAATTTTCTTTTTCAAAAATTTGATTTAATTTGATGGACGCCTTCACACCATCGCCCGTACAGTCAGTGATTGGCCAACCATGCTCTACTGTAGAAAATGGCCATCCACCAAAATCTTCATGTCTAAAAAAAGCTTTGTCTCTTGGAATACTCGTTCGTATTTGACTCTTATCAATATATTGATAAAGATGTTGTAGAGATGGAATGAATTTTTTATATAAATCTGATTCTATAAATGCATTGGCTGCAAATGAGGTATCCCATAATTGTGAACCATTATAGCCTTGCATTTTTATTCCATCTTCTGCTACCCATAAGTAATCATACCAACGTTCTATATGCTTTTTGAATTGCACCGAATCTTTGCCATGTCCATGCCAAACACTCAATGAATTGATGACTTGATTTACTGGCCCAATATCGATATAATTCGTTTGTTCATCTTCTCCGTCTATATAACTCAGAATAAAATCCAAACCCTTTTTTCTAAGCTTCTTTGAATAGATTTTTTCGTAGCTATTCGTTACGAAATTCATTACTTTTAAAACGGGCGAGGCCTTTCTGTATAAGTCTTTTGGACTACAACTATTTCGCGCTTTTTTCCAATCTATCTTGCTATATGCTTCTGTGTAAATCTCATTTCTAATCGATTCAATCAATGCCGTTTTCGGTCCAATAATTTTATGTCCGTAGCAGTATGCCATCGGCAAATAAACCATCCTAGCATGACACCAGTATCTCGATGGGTGAATAGGTAGCCAGGTAGGAGTGATCCAAATCTCCGGAAACAAAGAATTACAACCGTCCCATTCATATACACCTAAAGCGGATAAATAAAATTTTCCCCAGGATGGAATCATGGTGGCACCACCATTATCTAAAATCCATTGACGTGCTTTTTGCATATATTGTTGGTCGACATCCTCGCCTAATAATCGAAGCGAAATGTATTGCAAACAAGTTCCATACATGCCACTTTCACCTTCTATATGCATGCCCCAACCACCATCGGCATTTTGCATATTTTTCATGTACTGCTTTATCAAAGCCTGATGTGGCAAGGGTAAAGCGTAACTGGTAATATGCGAAATGATGACCATTCCCGGCAATAAAAAAAGTGGTCCACCATAATCGCCAGGCAGATGCCCATCTTCACAAATCAAACTTTGATAAAAATGTATAGCCTTAAATGTTTGTTGTGCGACCCTTTCAAACAAGCTCGATTGTCCTTTAAAATCAGGTATTTCAGCCGCTGTTAATGCTTTAAGATTTTTTGTTGTTGCCTGTTGTCTATACACTAAATCAGCACTGTTCGCATTTGATGACTTATCAAAAACAAAATCATTCATCATCTCTGACAATACTTTTTTACCTTTTTCCGATTGCCAATAGGCGGTGTCGCCAACATCAATTTTTTGAGCATTATCATAGTATTCGAAATGCCATGTTTGTCTGCCATTTACACTTTGCAATTGCCAATAATTCCAGCTTTGTTTTGTCATTTCATTTGTATAAAATCATCACAAAATTCTCCTTTAAAATTACGCTTTATTTTGGTGATGGGTGGTAGACTTATAGCTTCGTGAAAGAAAGATTTAGTTAGGGCGTGCCGGCGGAAAATGCAATGCCGCCGTCCTGCTATCCATTACAAGCTGCTGTGAGTACAATACAGCAGGCTTTCCATTGCTATCAGTCACACAATATTTTTATTAAAAAAATGAATCAAAATTATTTTTTCTTCTTACCTTTCTGACCTCTAGTCAATGGTCTGCCGTATTTTTCCCACATTTTGTCTGCATGCGCAACACGTACATTTACCTTCTGGTTCTTCGCCGATTTTTCATGGAAGCCTGATTTCGAATCATCCCGTTTTGGTGCCTTGCCTAATTGATTTTTCATCTGAATCTTTGGCTTCTCATTTTCTGTCAAGATATCTGAAATAACAATGCTTTCATGCAATGGATTGAGTGTTATTTTTTGATTCATTAAGGTTTCGATATTATCGATATACTCTTTATCATTTGGTGTGATAAATGTGTAGCTAATCCCTTTTTTGTCGGCACGACCAGTACGTCCAATCCGATGCATATAGGTTTCAGCCACCTCTGGTGTGTCGAAGTTGATGACACAAGTCACTTCCGAAATATCAATACCACGCGCTACAATATCTGTTGCTATCAAGATCCTACAATTACCATTCTTAAAGTCTTTCACTGTATTGAAACGTTGATTCTGAGATTTGTTTGAATGCACAACGCCTAATTGATAGCCAAATTCATCTGACAATTGTGTGTGAATTTCGTCTGCTAAATGCTTAGTGGTGGTAAATACTAGCACCTTTTCCATATTATTATCATGGACAAGGAGATGCTTCAGCAAATTTATTTTTGTATAGTAATTCGGTATCAGATAAGCCGATTGTACAATGTTTTCAAGTGCTGTACCAGATGGTGCTGCTTCAATTTTTATAGGATTATTAAAAAAAGTGTCAATCAATCTTTCTACATCGTCTGTGATAGTTGCAGAAAACAAAAGATTTTGTCTTCTTTCTGGAAGTAGATCTAGCACACGTTCTAGTTGAGGTCGAAATCCTAAATCAAGCATCTCATCTACCTCGTCAATAATTAATCTTTTTAGTGTTTTGAATTGTAAGGTGCCTTGCAAAACTAGATCTAGTAATCTTCCTGGTGTTGCGACTACCACATGTACACCCTGATTAATCAACTCGATTTGTGGCTTCATATTCACTCCACCAAAGACAGGAGCAACGCGCAGTGACATGTATTTTGTCAACTTCTCTACTTCTTCAGCCACTTGTACAACGAGCTCTCTAGTAGGTACAATGATGAGTATTTCTGGGTTAGTTTCTTTACTAAATTTCCATAATCGAAGACAGGGTAGGAGATAGGCAAAAGTCTTTCCGGTTCCTGTTTGAGCGATACCTAGAACATCCTTGCCTGACATAATCACAGAAAATGCTTTTGCTTGAATGCTAGTAGGCTCTTCTATGCCTAAATCTTTCAAGGCATTCAACAAAGGGTCATTCAAATTCAGTTCATCAAAAGTCATGTGATTGCATTGTGTTATTGAGCTACAAAGGTAGTCATAAAGTACTGATAATCTCATAACAATAGCGCCTATATCGGCGCTAAGTGTGTTCCTAAAGAGAATAATATAAATAGGATCTTGATTTTAATGTTGGTGGAAATGTAGCGTGAAGGACAGGAATGATAGCTCCGTGGCATTTTTGGCTTTGTATTCTAGCCACGGCTATAAGTAAATGGCCTGACCCCGTGTTTGCATTTTCTCGGGGACACGCCCATCTTTAGTGTACTGAGTCTAGAAAGCTAAAGTCCTAGAATTGCATCAACATTATCGATCGATTTCTGTATCTTTGTTATTAATAGCATGCAAGCAACCATACATACACCAGTTTTGCAGCAGGATATTTCTGTGGCGATGAAAGAATATAAGAGCAGCGAATGTGTGCTGCATATGTATCTAACGCCTGATAGTTTTGCATTTGGTGAGTTATCTTACGAAACAAAAGTTTTAAATTCATATAAAAAGTACGCATTCCCTACAGTGAATAGCAGTGCTGAAATAGTTGATTTACTGAAATGGCTTTTCGATAATGATGAAATATTGTTGCAAAAATATTTTAGCAATACCTTATCCTATTTGAATGAACAATCTGTGCTTTTACCTACTGAAGCAAATGAAGATGAGTTCAATTTATTGTTGCCTAATGATATGTATGCCATACAAAAACAAAGTGATATTATTCCTGCAAATGCTAGGTATCACTTTAGTTTTCCCACCTCAATACAATCATTTTTTGCGCAAAATCAATGCTGGGAAGTTAAACATGCTTCTGCTATTTTGATTACTCAATTATTTGCTCGACAAAAATTTGTAAGAACAAAAACAGTTTATGTCAACTTACAATCAAATTTATTGGAAGTGATTGCTTTTGATCAAGAAGCCTTACTGATGCATAATATTTTTCCAATCAAAACGGCAGAGGACTTTATTTATTTTGTTTTAAGTTGCTACGAGGGTTTAGGTTTCAGTACCTCTCATGTTAATTGTGTTTTGATGGGTGATATCGATAAACCATCTAGAATATTCGATTATATTTTTAAATATATCGCTCATTTTGAGTTTACAAAAGAGCCCATTCACATTAAATATTCTTCCGCATTTGAAGATCAAAAAATGCATCAATTTTATTCATTCCTTACATCTATTCAATGAGAATTATAGGCGGTAGTTTTAAGAGTATGAGGTTTAATCCTCCAGCAAATATCCCCACCAGACCTACCACAGACATGGCTAAGGAAGGTTTGTTCAATATGTTGAATAATTATTTTAATTTTGATAATGTGAAATTTTTGGATTTGTTTGGGGGCACCGGTTCTATCTCTTATGAATTTTCTTCACGAGGATGTACAGATATAACAAACGTTGAGCGCTTTCCAAAATGTGCGCAGTTCATAAAGAAGACAGCTACCGAAATGAAGATGGAGGGCTTCAAATCACTACAGATGGACGTTTTTGCCTATATTGAAATGTGTCATGAAAAGTTCGATATTATTTTTGCTGGTCCACCTTATGCCTTAGAAAATATGGACAGCATCCCCGATTTAATCATTCAGAAAAATATGATTGATGGCGAAGGTTGGTTTGTGATGGAACATAATCCCAATCATCATTATGACGAATATCCGAATTTTTTGTTGAAGAAAAATTATGGCTCTACCATATTTAGTGTCTTTACAAATGCTGGTAAACTCAAATAGATGCAAGTCATAGGAATGGAATCTGTTATTAATTATTTTGAATGCATGCTAAAAAGCACTTACTTTGAGTTTATACCTAATTTAAAATCATGCCTAAAAAAATAGCCATTTTTCCTGGTTCGTTTGATCCAATAACTCTTGGGCACTTAGATGTAGTCAATCGTGCGTTACCATTGTTTGATGAAATTATCATTGCTATTGGGTTAAATTCACAAAAAAATTCATTGTATACTTTAGAACAAAGAACCAAATGGATAGAGCAAGTTTTTGCAGCTGAGCCGAAGGTAAAAGTTGATCACTATGATGGTTTAACCATTAATTATTGTGTTAGTAAACAAGCACAATTCATCGTTAGAGGAATTAGAAGTGCAGCCGATTTTGAATATGAAAAAACAATTGCCCATTTGAATCAGGAGATGGTGTCTGATATTGAAACGATATTGATTTTAACGAGTCCTCGTTTATCCATGATTTCTTCAACTATTGTGAGAGAGATCATCAAAGGCAAAGGCGATGTAAGTAAGTTTGTTCCAAAAAGTATAATAGCCGAATTGTAATATGATTTGGTGGCGAATTAAAAAAGACTTTGCTGCGATTGTAGTTTAACAAATCCTTGAACTATGATATCTACAATATTAGGGTAAGATTTTTCTAAATACGGGGCGATATTTTCCTGTTTCACCCATTCTACTTTTTCAATACCCTCTTTCGTCTGCGGTTTTAGAATACTACCAATTTTACCCTTCATCAAAAACCAATGTGTTTCTTTTAAAATCCTTTTATTTTGGATGTTATAGGTATGATAGGTGCAGCAAATTTTTTGATCAATCAATTTTATTTTGACACCCGTCTCTTCTCTCACTTCGCGTGCCGCACCCTCCCTTATCACTTCTCCCATTTCTATCTTACCTTTGGGTAAATCCCAAAATCCTAAACGATACATTAATAGCATTTCATTGTTTTTATTAAAAACAACGCCACCACCAGCAACTATCAATTTGAATTGATTGAAGAAACTTACTTTTAGAGCATCTAGGTCTTTGGTCACCACAAAAAACGTATGTCCCTGATATTTGGTATATATATCTTCTACCAATTGCTTTATCTGTTGCTCATCAACGTAGATAAGGTATAGCTCTTTATCCTTGATGATGTAATTTTTGAATTGCCAATGAACTTCTTCTTCCAAAAAAACTGTATTGTCGTTGATATGAATTTTGTAACTTTGAATCATATATTATTGTTTAATCAAAACGTATTTTAAATTAACGAAAACATCACATGACAACCAATATCATTGCTGAACAAACTGCTGCTTACTTGCTACAAATAAAAGCGGTTAAATTAAGTCCAAAAGCACCTTTTACCTGGGCTAGTGGCATCAAATCACCTATTTACTGTGATAATCGATTGACATTGTCATTCTGCGATGTGCGAAATTATATTAAAAATTCATTCGCTGCAATCATTCAAGAAAAATACCAAGATATTGATACCATAGCAGGTGTGGCCACAGGCGGAATAGCACATGGAGCATTGGTTGCAGATGTTTTAAATAAACCATTTATATATGTTCGATCTAGTGCAAAGGC
>CAMBZT010000027.1 GCA_945872405.1 Chitinophaga pinensis
TTGATGGGCATTGTGTTTGTTCATTCCAATTGTTTATCTTGGTTTTCCCTTTTGTAAACTGCCAGATATAATTTGCAAAACTTTGATGCTCTTTTTGCAGCCTTAAAAAGGCTTGTGCATTACTAACGCTTGATTGTATTTTTAATCTATTTCGGATTATTCCCGAATCTAACATCAGCTTTTCTAGTTTGTTTTGTTCATAGTGGGCGATTTTTTTTGCATCAAAGCCATCAAACGCTTTTCTGAAATTTTCTCTTTTATTTAGAATGGTTTGCCAGCTTAAACCAGCCTGAAATGTTTCTAAAATTATGAACTCGAATATTTTTTGATCATCAAAGAGGGGCACTCCCCATTCCTTATCGTGATATTCAATTTGAAGCGGGTCACTTTTGGGCCATGCGCATCGTATTATTTCCATTTTTTTAAAAAAAGGTACTAGTTTTTGAGCAGAAGAAATACTCAAACCAGCTGATGCGTTAAAAAGGCTAGAACCTTAAAGTTGTTATTATATTTCAATATCATCTTTGTACATCTCTTCAATCTCCTTTTTGTATTGTTGCATTACCACCTTACGTTTTATTTTCATGGTGGGAGTCAACTCGCCAGAAGCGATACTCCATTCATCAACAAGCAATTTAAATTTCTTTATTTTTTCGATTTGACCGAAATCAGCATTCAGATTTTCAATTTCGTTTTGAAGTAATGTTTTTACATCCTTCGATTGAATCATATCCTCATGGTTTTTTAACATTACTCCATTCTTAGTTGCCCAATCAGTTAAATTTAAAAACGAGGGTACAATTAGTGCTCCGACAAATTTTTCGTTTTCACCGACGACACAGATTTGTTCGATGTATCTACTTTCTTTCATCTTATTCTCAATGACTTGTGGTGCTACATATTTACCGCCACTAGTTTTAAAAAGTTCCTTCACACGATCGGTTATTTTTAAAAATTTGCCTTCCACAAACTCTCCACAATCACCAGTGTGCAACCAGCCATTAACATCAATAGTTTCTGCGGTGAGATCTGGACGATTGTAATAGCCCATCATTACATTAGGTCCTTTGACTAAAATTTCATTGAATTCGCCAATTTTTACCTCTACTCCTGGAATCAAAGGTCCGATAGTCCCAAATTTGAAGCCTCCATCCTCGAAACGATTCACTGAAACTGCCGGAGAGGTTTCGGTCTGTCCATAACCTTCACGAATAGGGATGCCAGCACCACTAAACACTCTACCAAGCCTCTCCTGTAACGCAGCAGCACCTGTAACTATACCGTTTACATTACCACCCAATGCT
The DNA here is from genome assembly GCA_945872405.1 of Chitinophaga pinensis. GTDB lineage: Bacteria > Bacteroidota > Bacteroidia > Chitinophagales > CAMDFR01 > CAMDFR01. The sequence goes on from CAMBZT010000027.1 coordinate 1,305, forward strand.
TCTCTCCATTTTGAGTATATAAGTTTGTCGTAAATGGCAAATTTAAGTCCGGTGCGCGGTTCACCATTATACTCCAATGCGAAATCTACTGCCCAAAAGAATAGTTTCTTTTTAAATCCGGTTAACTCCAATCCTTTACCAATAATTTTTTCATAAACTTTCTCCAATAGACGAGGAACACAAGTGAAGAAGTTGGGCTTTACCTCTTTCAGATTTTCTACCAATTTTTCAAGACTTTCGCCATAATAAGTTGAACAACCTACTGATAAGTACACATAGATAGCCACTCGTTCAAAAATATGACAAAGAGGCAAAAAGCTAAGTGTTTTATCAACCTTTGAAATTGGGAATATAGTTTTTACTGCTTTTACATTACTTACGACGTTGTCGTGCGATAGCATCACACCTTTTGGAGTGCCTGTAGTTCCTGAAGTATAGATAATAGTGGCTAATTGTGACGGCTTTACGAGGCTTTTAGCAGTTTCGACAGCAGCCTCTTCTATAGATTCTCCAATCTGAAGGAATGTGTCAAAACTAATGCATTCCTCCACAACATCGAACGAATAAATTTCTATTAAAGAAGGGCAAGCAGACTTGATATTTCTTATTTTTGTAAATAACTCTGCATCTGCAACAAATACATACTTTATACCTGCATCATTAAAAATAAACTTATAATCAGATTCACTAATGGTAGGATAAACAGGAACGTTTACTACACCAACTTGCAGCATACCAATATCCATAAAATTCCATTCCGGGCGATTCGGTGAAACAATGGCAATTTTATCGTCAGGTTGAAGACCTAAGTGCAATAGTGACTTACTTACTTGGTTGCACACATCAATGCTCTGCTGGGTTGAGTAATTTTTCCAGACACCATTATATTTATAATTGAAACAATCAACCTTTGGGAAATTTTTATTTTGATAGTGAATTATATCAAATAATCGGGTAAAATCATTCATTGTTCCTAATTTAATTTTGATGAAATGCTAATTTACAAGAAAGATCATATAATTCAAATATTTTGTAACAAAAGCGGTCTCAATTTTGTTACAAGGAGAAGCTAAGTTTGATTTTACTTACTACTTTTGTACTTTATTTATTAATACTTTTTGTTATGAGACATTACATTTTTGCAATTTTATCGTTCGTATTGATTATTGAGGGTTGCGACTATAGCAATGATTGGAAAGAAATTGAAGTTAAAAACAAGTTTACGATAAGCGTACCTGGTTTTTTTAAAGAAGATAAACAACTTCGAAAGGATGCTAGTTTTCAATATGCGAATAGATACAGGAATACCTATGCAATTGTTATTGAGCACGAGAAGTTGGACCAATCACTGTCTCAAGTCAATCAAAAAACAGTTGGTCCTATGCTAAAATATATTGATAAACCGATCATAACAGATTCAATAAACATTAATGTTAATGGTCTTACAGCCATACAGAATAAGATAATGGGAACGCTACCTAGTGGAGATGAAGCAGAATTTATTTATTATAATCATGTTCTGATTGAGGGTAAAAGGAAGTTTTATGAAGTTTGTACTTGGACTCGCGGACCTAAGAGAAAAAATCTGTATGATGTCGATTTAGCAAAGATAATTTTCTCTTTCAAAGAACTTTAAGAGAAAACTTTAGTTACTTATTTTTTTGTAAAGCATTTTGATATTTCTGTGCATTTGTTGCATCAATTTTTGACATTGATTTAAAAACGCTTTCTTTCTCAATTTTATCTGACATTTCAAAAATAGAAGCAATTTCATTACTCTTAGCCTGGGTAAATAATTGCAGAATCATGGTGTTGGCATTATCAGTGTTAATGATATTCATGTTGTTTATAGCAAGTGCGATATTACTTCTTCCTTTTACAACATCATCATACATCATGTCTAAACCTTTTAAATGATAGGTATACAAAATGTCTCTGAATAATTTGTATCGAGTATTTTGTATTTCTGCAATGAGATTCGTACGAGTTCTTTCTCCAAAGTTGTTTTTCCACCCTGGATCAGAAGAGGCATTCAGTGCCAACTGACAAAGCACTTCTGCTTTATTGAAAAAAGGAGCTCCTCCACTAGGGGAATAGGTCTCATAATCATATCCTAAAATAACATGGGCATAGTAGGCAATAGTGTGTGTTAAATTACTATTAAAGACATTCTCATTAAAATCTAAGGCATCATTTTCTTTGTATGAAAATTCAAAAGAACGATCCTTGTAATTTATCATTGGTGTTCTGAAGTCTGAATTAAAAACAGGACGACTTGATGTTATTGTGATGGTGGAAGTGAAACTATTTTCTTTAGGTTCACTTTCAATGGTAATGAGAATAGCACACTCAATTTTTTCTGCAGGTTTATAACTATCATTGGTCCACTTTGTTCCATTCACAAAGTCATTTAAAGCTTGTTCTAATGTTTTAAAAACCTTAGGATCAGTCTTGGATGATTTCTGCGAATTAATGGTAAGCTTACAATTTAATTCTTGACCAAAAGAACTTTCAACTGAGGTCATAAACAAAAAAGCAATAATTAAAATCTTATACATCTAAAAATTTAGTTAAGTAAGCAATAATATCTTCAGCAACCTTTCTTTTCTCTTTCAACTCAAATTTAGTTATATTATTGTATTTATCAATAATAGTTATCTTGTTTGTGTCAGTTGCAAATCCTGCACCAGTATCTTTCAGAGAATTTAAAACGATAAAGTCTAAATTTTTTCGAATTAGTTTTTCTTGCGCATATTTTTCCTCATTATATGTTTCTAGTGCAAAACCCACCAATACTTGTTTTTGTTTTTTCATTTCACCCATAGTTTTTAAAATGTCCTTGGTCTTTGTTAGCTCTATGAAAAGTTGTTCATCATCTTTTTTAATTTTATTTATGCTGAAAGTTTTTGGGGTGTAGTCTGCTACTGCAGCTGCATATATACCAATGTCCATAATATCCATTTTTAACATGCATTCATCAAACATTTGTGCTGCTGTTTCTATTTTAATCAAAGAGATATTTGGGTGTATTGGTTTTATTGAAACTGGTCCAGAAATTAAGGTTATTTCAGCACCTTTCTCTGCCAATACTTCTGCAATTGCATAACCCATTTTCCCAGAAGATCGATTCCCAATAAAGCGAACAGGATCTATTGGTTCGTAGGTTGGACCTGCAGTAATGAGTATTTTCTTATTAAGAAACAAGTCTTTGAGATTAAATTTATGAAATCGCCATTGAATAATAAAAACTACCGAAGCAATAATGTAGGAATCAAAGCGAATAGATTTTGCATGATTTCCTCTGGCTCTGCCATTCTCCCTTCGCCAACTAGGCCACTAGCTAACTCTCCGTTTCCGACTTCTAAAATCGTCACCCTATCTTGTGAAAGTATTGCTAGATTCCTTTTTGTAGAAGGATGTACCCACATATCTAAATCCATTGCAGGAGCAATTATTGTCGGACATTTAGCACTAAGGTATGTTGCCAATAAAAGATTGTCACAAATACCGTTAGCCATTTTTGAAATGGTGTTTGCTGAGGTAGGTGCAATGAGAAATAAGTCTGCCCATAATCCTAATTCTACATGATTATTCCAATTCTGTTCTGTATTAATAAAATCAGTACTGACCTCATTCTTCGAAAGCGTAGACAAGGTAAGTGGGGTAATAAATGAAGAAGCTGAAGCAGTCATAATGACTTTTACTTCAGCTTTACTTTTTATTAATAATCGAATGAGTGCTGCCGACTTATAGGCTGCAATACTGCCTGTTACTCCTAGCAATATTCTTTTACCTTCTAACATTATTCCTCTTCTTTATCAGAAACCCTTCTGATATACATCTCGTCTTCTACAAACTCATTAATTGCCAAAAGAGTGGCATGAGGCAATTTCTCGAAAAAACGAGAAATCTCTATCTGTTCTCTATTCTCAAATACTTCTTCCAAATTGTCAGTATGAGAAGCAAAATCTTGAAGCTTAATATGTAATTCTTCTTTCAAATCTCTAGAGATTTGATCTGCACGTTTTGCGATTAAGTCAATCGACTCATACATATTCCCAGTTCGAGCTGCAAATTCTTTTACATTTTGTGGTTCGATTACCAAAGCGGAATTTGACATTTTGTATTTTTTACTCTTTTCCATTTTTTTATTTATTCAATTTTTGTAAAGTCGTTATAGTAGTATTATAAATTTTTTCAGCCTGCTTTTTATACTTACTATCTGCAAATTTATCAATAAATTTCTGATATGACAGTATAAAGGCCTCATATTTCTGCTTTTTTTGAATGTCTGGGGCGTTTACTGCTATAGAATAGCTGTTTTTTACAATTAAGAATTGTGCTTGGAGCATTAAATCATTCGACATTGTTTTCATCTTTTCTGACTTCAAAGTACTTCCAAACTGAGTATTTGATCCTACTACGTCATTGAAAAGTCTTTCTCTGTCCTCAGGTTTAGCTGCAAGAGCATCATCCATTAAGCTTTTTGTAACATAATACTTTGAATCTTCAAAATATTTTTCTGCGTCTGATTTGTATATCGAAGTAGGATAACGGTCTTCAAATGTTTTATATTCTTTAATTACATCTTTGTAACGTTCTGCTTTTTTGTTGATAATACTTAATTTGGCATATTTATAATCAGACTTAACAATCATAAAACTAAGCCTTTCTGCTTCATCGATATCGGGGAATTCTCTCATAGCCTGTTTATAAGAAAGTGCTGCCGCCCTATAATTTTCAGTCTTATAATACAAATCGGCAATAGATAATGCTTTCAATTCAAGTTTTCTACGAAGCTTATCTATAATCTTATTACAATCGGGAACTCTTGAACTATTTGGAAACATATTAATAAAATACTGATAGGCATCTATTCCTCTTGCAGTATTATCTTGTTCTAAATCAACGGTAGGTGATTGTTTCGAAAATGACTCTGAATATTTAAAAAGCGCTTCTTCCGCCCATTTGCTTTCTGGATACAATTCAACAAATCGCTTAAAATGGTAGGCGGCAATCACATAATTTTTCTCCTGGAATTGGGCGTCAGAATAATAATAATAAATGTCTTCTGCTCTTTTATCTCCCTTAAGCAATCCAATTAATTCCTCAAATATTGGAATAGCTTGATAATATTTTTTCTTGTGATAGTATTCAATCGCCTTAGCTAATTTGTAATTTACATCTGTACTCTTCTGTACTTTGGTATATGATTCCTTGCACCCTGTGCTTGTTAGAATAATTACAAGGAAGATTACTGTTATGGAGAGATAATGATAGATTTTTTTCACGGAAGGCAAAGCTAGTGTTTTTTAGTATATAATAGGGGTAATTTTGTTGAGGTGCAAGTATTTAACTTTAATGGATTTCTGCTTACCTTGGTTGGAGAATCGTTTCAGCTTTTTACCGGAATGCATTTCAAAATTTAATGTTTGATGCGGAATTACTGAACTTTTGTCAATAATCCAACCCTGCAAATATCGTCGTATTAATGCAGTTAAATAAGCAAGCGCTGTATTAAAAAGGTTGGTTTAATAAAATTTAACACGTAAATTTGTAATAAGAATTAATTTTAGAAAACCAAAAAATTACCTTATGGATATTTTTGAAAGAATTAAGAAAAATAGAGGGCCTCTTGGTCGTTTTTCCTCAGTTGATAATGAGTATTTAACTTTTCCTAGGCTTGAGGGTGAATTAAGCAGTAGAATGTTGTTCAAAGGAAAAGAAAGAATCGTATGGAGTATAAATAACTATTTGGGATTAGCTAACCATCCAACTATTAGAAAAGCAGACGCAGATGCTGCAAAGGATTGGGGACTTGCTTATCCAATGGGAGCTAGAATCATGAGTGGTAACACTACTAATCACCTTCTTTTGGAACAACAATTGGCGGATCATGTCCAAAAGGAAAGGGGCTTTCTATTGAACTTTGGATACCAAGGTTGCATGTCTACAATTGATGCACTAGTAACTCGTCACGATGTAATTGTATATGACGCCGAAGCACATGCTTGTATCTTGGATGGAGTTCGTTTACACTCAGGTCGACGATTTGTTTTCCAGCATAATGATATGGAAAGTTGCGAAAAAATGATTAAGCGCGCTTCTGCTTTGGCAGAAAAGCAAGGGGGAGGAGTTATGGTGATCACCGAAGGTGTATTTGGTATGGCAGGCGACATGGGTAGATTAAAAGAAATTGTTGAGCTAAAGAAAAAGTATAATTTTTGTTTTTTCGTGGATGATGCTCATGGTTATGGTCAAATGGGTAAAACTGGTGCTGGAACTGGTGAAGAACAAGATTGCATGGAAGGCATCGATGTCTATTTCTCGACATTCGCTAAATCAATGGCATGCATTGGAGCATTCATAGCTGGCGATGAAGATATCATTGATTTTTTAAAGTACAACACGCGCTCTCAAATTTTCGCAAAAGCTTTACCTATGCCAATTGTCGTGGGATTGCTCAAACGTTTGGAAATGCTGAAAACCATGCCTGAACTACGAGACAGGTTATGGGAAAACACGCACAGATTACAGAAAGGCTTGAAAGAAGCAGGATTTAATATTGGCGTAACTGATACTTGCGTAACACCAGTTTATCTTACTGGCACAATTCAAGAATGTGGTAATATTCTCATTGACATACGCGAAACTTATGGCATTTTCTGTTCTCCAGTAATGTATCCGGTTATTCCAAAAGGACAGTTGATGCTTCGACTAATTCCAACTGCTGTTCACACAGAGAAAGATATTGACGAAACTTTAGCTGCATTCAAAGCAGTAAAGGAAAAATTAGAACAAGGTTATTATAGTCAAATAAAGCTAATTGAAATGAGTAGTGATCAATTTGCAAGCTACTAGAATTAAATTTTAATCTAAATTTTTATAAGACCTGTCAATAATTTTGACAGGTCTTTTTGGTTTTACTTTTAATACAGAATGAAGCGTCTAAACCATATTTCAAATCATAGACTTGAAAATAATATGTATCAAAATTATTTTTCTGAGCTCACTCCCTTCCTCAAAATCATCTTTCATGTCCTCATCTTTCAATCTAAATTGTAGAAGTAAATTTTTAACTACTCCTGTCTTCTCTTCAAAAAAATCTTTCATTTTAGCCATAAGTAATTAATTTTATACAAAAATACTAAAGATTTACCCGGTCACTTATGTCGCTTACTGAAGAAATACGTTTTAAAATTGCTCTTACTATGACCCCTGGTGTCGGGGATGTGGCTGCAAAGAATCTGTTGAGTTATTGCGGTAGCGCCGAAGCGGTATTCAACACCCCAAAATCTAAACTGAAAAATATTCCAGGTATTGGAGAGAAAACAGCTACAATGATTGTTAAAAAAGATTTTTTTAATAAAGTAGATGAAGAATTATTGTTTGTTGAAAAATACAAGATTGAAGTCCTATTCTTTTTAGATGAACGATTCCCAAAACGCTTACGTGAATGTGTCGACAGCCCCATTTTATTATACTACAGAGGAAATGCGGATTTAAATCAGCATAAAATACTTGGGGTGGTAGGTACCAGAAATGCGACAGATTATGGAAAAGCTTTTATAAAAAGTTTGATGTCTGATTTGGCCAATCAAGATGTTTTAATTTTAAGTGGACTTGCGTATGGCATAGATACTCTAGCACATCGAGGTGCTCTAGAAAATGGACTCAAAACCGTTGGGGTGCTTGGTCATGGATTAAATACATTGTATCCAGCTCAAAATAAAGCATTAGCAAAACAGATGATAGAACAGGGAGGATTGTTAACTGAATTGGCTTCTTCAAGTCAGATGCTACCTTCTAATTTCCCACAACGAAACAGAATTGTAGCAGGAATGTGTGATGCTTTACTTGTTGTTGAATCAGCGAAAAAAGGCGGCGCCCTAATCACAGCAAATATTGCCAATTCATACAATAAAGATGTTTTTGCTGTGCCAGGAAATATCTATGATAAATATTCTCAGGGCTGTAATTTTTTGCTAAAAACCCACAAGGCTTATTTAGTTGAAAGTGCTGAAGATATAGTACTTTCAATGAATTGGGCAAATGAAAAAGTGAAACCGAAAGCACAAAAACAACTATTTTTAAACTTAAATACAAAAGAGAAACAAGTGGTAGACTTGTTGAAAGAACACAATCAGTTAGAAATTGATGTTCTCATAAAGTTACTGAATACTAATAATTCAGAGTATTCATCTACTTTGTTAGAGCTTGAGTTGAATGGAGTTATTCTTTCGTTACCTGGTAAAAGTTATAAGTTAGCATAAATATATTTCTATGGCTAAAAAGCAATCAAAACATTTTGTAAAAGAAAGTAAAGTTGAAGCTTCTATTAATCAACATAGTGAAGATGTTTTGATAAATAAATCTTTATTAAACAAAACCTGGTTGCCTTTTCTTTTGCTTTTTCTATTTGGTTCATTATTGTATGTAAATACCATTGGTAACGAATATGCAGTGGATGATACCCTCGTGATAACTCAAAATAAATTTACTCAAAAAGGCTTCGCTGGGATAAAAGAAATTTTCACTACAGATGCCTTTGAAGGCTTTTTTGGTGAACGCGGTAAAACCTTAGTAGCGGGTGGTAGATATCGACCTTTATCTATTGCTACTTTTGCAATTGAGATTGGAATTTTTGGCAAGAATAAGCCCGCCATTAGCCACTTAAATAACGCTCTTTTATATGGATTGACAATAGTTGCTATTTATGCAGTTTTACTCCTGTTATTTCCTATAAAAAATAAAGAAAGGTGGTGGTTTTCGATTCCATTTCTGATTAGTTTGGTGTTTGCAGCACATCCTATACATACCGAGGCAGTCGCCAATATTAAGGGTCGTGATGAAATTATGGGAATGCTCTTTTTGATGTTAGCTATCTATGGAGCTATCAAGTACATGTTGTCTAATGAAATGAAGTGGTCGGCGTTTATGACAATAGCTTATGCATTAGCTCTTTTATCCAAAGAAAATGCCATCACTTTTATCGCGATTGCTTTGCTTACTTCTTATGTTTTTCTTCAAGCAAAAAAGCAGCAGTATTTTAAGTTATCTTTAATGTATGCGATCCCTACCCTATTTTTTTTATACATCAGGAGTAGCTTTACGGGTGCTGCATTAAGTAAGTTTACCACAGAAATAATGAATGACCCCTTCACTTTTAGCACTTTTAGCGAGAAGTTTGGTACCTTATTTTATACTTATATTATTTATCTTAAGCTCCTTATTCTGCCACATCCGCTCACACATGATTATTACCCTTATCAAACACCAAAACTCGAGTTATCAAGTATGATTGCAATTTTTTCTATTCTCATAAATGGTTTTTTGTTTTTCTATGCTGTATATTCTGTTTGGAAAAGGAAGGATTTTGTAGGGTATGGTCTTCTGTTTTATTTCATCACATTCTCTATAGTATCACAGGTGTTTTTTACAATTGGAACACCCATGAGTGAACGATTTGTATTCATTCCTTCCTTAGGCATAATCATAGCATTAGTTTTGTTTTTGAAAAAGGTATTTAAAACTAAGGAGAAAATATTCCTCTATGGAATCTATACAGTTGCCATTTTGTTTTCTTTAAAAACGGTGTCAAGAAATCTAAATTGGAAAAATGATTTCACTTTGTTTACGCACGACGTAGGTGTTTCTGTAAACAGTGCAAAGCTAAACATGGCAACGGGTGGAGCACTTTTAGATTCAGCTAAAAACGTAAGCGATACTTTAGAAAGAAATAAAATGATTTTGGAAGCCATCCAGCATCTCAACACTGCTGTAGAAATATATGGCGACACTAGTATTGAATCAGAAGGAAAAACGATTCATATAGGTTATGCAAATGCATACAATCTTCTAGGTAATGCTTATTTTATGTTGAATAAAGATTTAGAAAAGGCAGAAAGATCCTACAAAATAGCGGCATATTATCAACCTGGTCATTTTGATGCCTTTCAAAATTTGGTTGTAATATATAATGCGGCAGAAAAATGGAATGAGTCCATTCCCCTCTTAAAGTCCCTAATATTGTTCAAGCCTAATGATGCTGGGTTTTATTATAAATTGGGCGACGCCTACCAACATCTCATGAAGCCAGATTCGGCTATTGTATTTTATAAAGAGGCAATTCTCAGAGACCCTGTTATAGAAGCTCAAGCCAACTATCAGATGGGGATTTGTTACGCTCAACAAAAAAATGACATTCCTACTGCTATGATTTATTTTAACAAAGCAGAAAAGTTAGATCCTGCCTTTACACCCCAAATTCTATATCAAATTGGCTTAACCTATGCTAGGTATAGGAATGATTTAGCAAATGGAATTATCTTTCTAACTCAAGCGGTTGAAATTGAACCTGAAAATATTCACTATAACGAAGATTTGGGAGTCTGTTTGGCCTTCAGTCATCGTCCATCTGAGGCAATTGTTTACTTCAAAAAGTGTTTAAAAATTCAGCCTAGTTATCAAAATGTGATTGGCAATATGTTTAATGCTTATAACGAACTCGGTAAAACAGATTCAGCGATTCTATTCAGAAATATGTTGATTAAAAAGAATTGATTGAGTAGCTCAACTGACAAATAACCTAACATGGAAAAAATTTCAAGTCTACAAAATAGTAGAATCAAAAATCTCAAATTGCTCTCAGAAAAATCTTCTGAAAGAAAAAGGTTAGGACTTTTTGTTATTGAAGGACTAAAAGAATGTATGATGGCACTCGAAGGTGGGTATGAGTTTGTGGAAATATATTTTAGTGAGCATTATACACTTAACGATTTATATGCTCTTTATAGTAATTCTAACATGCCACTTTTTGAATTGACAAACGCAGTGTTTTCTAAAGTGGCATATCGTGATAATACGAGCGAAGTCATTGCATTAGTAAAAATGAAAACGCATCACTTAAAGCATCTGAAATTATCAGAAATACCATTGCTTATAGGATTGGAAAGTGTCGAAAAACCGGGTAATTTAGGTGCTGTTATCCGTACGATGGATGCAGTGAATGCAGATGCTGTAATAATTTGCGACCCACGCACCGACATTTATAATCCAAATGTGATTAGAAATAGTGTAGGTACTCTTTTCGTTAGACAAATTGCGGTTTGTTCAAATGAAGAATTACTCAGTTGGTTAATAGAGAAAAATATCAAAAGTTATGCGGCGGCCTTGAGTGCTAAACATTTCTATCATCAACAAAATCTAAAAACATCTTGCATTCTGATTTTTGGAACTGAATCTGATGGGTTGACTGATTTTTGGCTAAAAAACGCTGGTGGTCAGATAAAAATACCAATGTTAGGTCATAATGATTCTTTAAATATTTCAAATTCTGTGGCCATCATGGTATACGAGGTAAAAAGACAGCGAGATTTTAAATAAGTTCATAAAAAAAGCAACATATAATGTTGCTTTTTTTATAAAATAGTTTTTCTTTATTTCATCACCAAAAAGCGGAGTGATTTATTGAAATTTTCTCCACTAATTTTTAGAAGATAAACACCGGGACTATATTGATTTGTTTCAAATGTATTTATGTTTTTACCCTTGTTGAGTAGGATGCTTTTATTCAACATCAATTTACCTTCTAATGAATATATTTTCATATCACTTTTTGAATAATCATCGCATGAAAATTCTACGTTGATATTTTGTTCAATAGCTGGATTGGGGTATATCTTCACATTAGTTAACAACTCCTCTTCAATCACAGAGAAGCCGGTATAGAAGAAAGTTTTAGAGGCTCTACAACCATTCATGTCAGTTACCGTTACGGTAATATCGCCAACAGGGGCGGTGGTGATTTGTCCAATATCACCATTGGACCACGAATAAGTCAAAATACCTGTACCTCCAATAGCAGATGCAACTAACTGTGAACCCGTTGGGAAGATTCCAATATCAAAGTTGGCTGGTTGAGGAATGATGATATCGGCAACAACAATGCGACCTGCGGCATCAGTCACTGTAACTGTGTAGGTGCCTGCTGTTTTTTCAATGATTGGATTGTATCCTTCACCAGAACTCCAAGTATAACTATAAGGTAAGGTACCTCCAATGATGGTAATACTCGCAACACCATCATTACCTTGAGGACAACTCACTGGAGAAATCGAAGGAATAGCATTCAAGGCTGAAGTGACAAAAGAATTTGCTTCTGTGTAGTTGCCACAGGTATTGCCTAATGTAATCGGCTGAACTTTCCAATAATAGGTTGTACTAGTATTAAGGCCTGTAGCCGTATAGTTTGTATCAGACATGATGGTATCCTTTACATTATTCAATGCAAAACTTGAAACAGTACTGATTAAAAGATGGTAATGGGTGGCACCCACAGCTCTATTCCATGAAAATGATGCAGATGGGGATAAACTAGCAGCACCCGACATTGGAGAAAGAAGGACTGTTGTTGAGGGTAGTACAAAAGAAGGAGCAGGAACACTATTAAAATTGGTTCTTTGTGTCGTTCTTACCTGATACATTTCCACTTGCTGGTCGCTGCTAAAAGCCGTTTGGCAGGCATCAGAAGAATAGCTCATGTAAAAAATCTCTGGATGCACAGTATTGTAGTAATCACCGTTAAAATCTGTTTTGGAACCTGTATATGGACAGCTCCATCTATCGCTATAAAAATCTGCAGGGGTGCCGCAAAAGCCGTCTCCTCTGGTAGAACAATTAGAACCATTTACTTTTTCATCTGTCGAGGTCGCAGGATCAACCAATGGATTTCTGCTTTCCCAGCCTGAAAAAGTATGTGCCAATCCTAAAAAATGTCCCATCTCATGCGTTAATGTCGTATTGTCTACAGTCATACAACTTTTTGCTACAACAATACCCTGTCTGCCACTGCCCGGAAAGGTGGCATAACCACATACAGAAGTACCACTGCTGATGGCATTTTGTACGATATAAACGTTGCAAGCATTAGTGATATTATTGGCGTTTTTCATGTCTCTATCTACACTTCCATCAGACATCGTATAATATCGGGTGCTCTTAATATAATTTGGAACATCATACATGAAAAATTGAATATTGGCACCTGCATAGCGCTCATTCAAAATACAATGTATTTCCATTAAATCCTTAATAGAAAAATAGCCTGTGCCGGCATCTGACCCAATAATGTGATATTGAATGGGTACATAGGTGATGGCGTCAGTACCTCTCGCTCCAATTTCTGATAAATAACTTTTATCCTTCGCATAAAAACTTTCCATGTAACCTGGAGGAGGCACGGTGCCACAAAAATCTTGAGCTTGAGACATAAAGTAAGAACTCAATAGAATACAAAGACTAAACGTAAATTTCATGAACTTTTTTTTAAAATGTGAAAGCAAAATTAAGGATTATTGCCCATCTTAGCAACCTTTTAACATTGCAAGCAATAAGGAATCCGCCCACCAATTTTAAACAACGCTCTCACCAAAAAGTTCGCTCTCGGGATTCCTCACATAAATTATGAGAAGAGTCATCAAAAATAAGTTGATAAAATATATTAATTTCGCACCGATTTCAGAATTATTTATCAATCGTAAAATTTACAAAAATGAAAGTAACTGTTGTAGGCGCTGGAGCTGTCGGCGCAACATGTGCAGATAATATTGCACGTAAAGAATTGTGTGAAGAATTAGTTTTGTTAGATATCAAAGAAGGCTTCGCTGAAGGCAAAGCAATGGACATGATGCAGACTGCCACCTTGCTTGGCTTCGATACAAAAATCAGCGGTAGTACCAACGACTATAGTAAAACAGCAGGGTCAGATGTAGTGGTTATCACATCTGGAATTCCTCGTAAGCCAGGTATGACAAGAGAAGAATTGATTGGTATTAATGCTGGTATTGTAAAGGGTGTGACTGAAAATATTTTAAAATTTTCACCTGATGCTGTCATTGTTGTCATTAGTAATCCAATGGATACTATGACCTACCTCGCTCTTAAATCAAGTGGTGTAGACAAACATAAAATTATTGGAATGGGCGGTACTTTGGATAGCAGTCGATTTAAGTTTTACTTAAGTCAAGCCCTGCAATGTTCGCCAAATGATGTGCACGGCCTAGTAATCGGAGGACACGGGGATACAACCATGATTCCACTTACGCGCTTGGCAACCTTAAACAGTTTCCCAATTTCTAATCTATTGGATGAAGAAACATTGAAAAAAGTAGCCGAAGATACTATGGTAGGTGGTGCTACACTTACCGGTTTATTGGGTACTTCCGCTTGGTATGCCCCTGGTGCTGCCGGTGCTGCTGTGGTAGAGAGTATCATTCGTGATGAGAAAAAAGTAATGACTTGTTGCGTAGCTCTAGAAGGCGAATACGGACAAAAGGATATTTGCCTCGGTGTGCCGGTGGTCTTAGGTAAAAACGGATGGGAAAAAATTATCGACTTCAACTTGAATGACGAAGAAAAAGCAGCGTTTAGCAAAAGTGCAGATGCCGTTAGAAATATGAATGCAGTATTGGATACCATGACTGTTTAATATTTTTATGGCGGCTCCTTTATCTTAAAAAACAAAGAAGATAAAGGACCGGGCCATCCGCAGTACATGGTACTTGCTCCTGTCCCTTCCGCAAATCCGTTTCTATATTATTATTGATTATAAAAGCTATCGCCTCTTGCGATAGCTTTTTTATGAATGCGCGATTTGTTAAAGAAAAGTGTATTTTTATTTTTAATTCACCATCCATTTTTTTGTTATGCTTCCTTTACTTATTTTATTGGTCACAATTGCCTTAGGTGCTTCTGGGTACTATTTTCTTATAAAAGACATAAAAGTAGGTGAAGTGAATGCTAAGAACATCGTTAATACAGCAAGACTTCATTATTGGTTGTTGTTGTTTTTTGTAGCAGGTCTCACCACAATTTCCATTAATGCAATTCAGGTCATGCTGAATAACGAACTTAATCTATTGATTGTAGTTATCGCTGGAACAGTCTTGATGGTTCTCTACTTTTTTACATTCATTGTAAGACCCAGTAAATACTTTATTCATAAGTATAAAAAATAGTATTGATTATCTGTTAAAATTGTATTCTATGCAAACATCATTACCCGCATATTCATCCTATATGAAGCATTGGGGCTTAGATCCCGCAATGGTTTTTTTAAACCATGGTTCATTTGGTGCTACCCCAGCCAAAATACTAGAGTTTCAACAACAATTAAGAAATCGAATGGAGAGGGAACCTGTTCGTTTTATGGTACGAGAATTTGAACCGCTTTGGTGGGAAGCAAAAAATAAGTTGGGCGATTTTGTAGGAGCGAAAGGTGATAATATTGTCTTCGTAAAAAATGCAACAATGGGCGTGAATACTATAATGCATTCGCTCGATTTTAAGGAAGGTGATGAAGTTATAACAACCAACCATGTTTATGGTGCTTGCCTTCATACGCTTCATGAATACGCAAAAATAAAAGGGTTTAAGGTGGTCATGGTAGATATACCATTTCCTATAGATGGCACGGACGATATTCTTGAATTATTACTAGCAAAAGTGACCAATAAAACAAAGTTGTTATTAATTGATCATATCACCTCAGCTACTGGTATTATTTTCCCAGTAGAAAAAATTGTTAAAGAATTTGAAGCAAAAGGAATAGAGGTATTGGTGGATGGTGCACATGCTCCTGGTTTTTTGCCTCTTGAACTCGATAAGTTAGGCGCAAGTTATTATGTGGGTAATTGCCATAAATGGATTTGTTCGCCGAAAGGTGCAGCCTTAATGTTCGTAAGGCCAGATAAACAGCAAAAAATAATGCCCCTGCAATTTAGTCATGAATACGACAAAGCAATTGAGAAAGAGGCTAGATGGAGTGCTCAGTTTTTTTGGTTAGGAACAGATGACTATTCAGCCTATCTTTCTGTTCCAGCAGCCATAGAGTACATGCAAAACATGATGGGTAGTTGGGAATCATTACAGGAGCATAATAAGGCTTTATGTCTGAAAGCAAGAAAATATATTGCTTCAAAACTAGAAACCGAATTACCCGCACCGGAATACATGATTGGGTCATTGTCTAACGTGCTTCTTGGCTCCTCATCGAATGCCCTTACTCCTCGTTTTAATTCTATTCACCAAACTCAAGAAAGACTTTTTCAGGAGTATCAAATTGAAGTGCCTGTTTTTCAATTCAATCATACTAATCCTAAAAATTGGGTCAGAATAGCAGTGCAAGCCTATAACACCTATGAGCAGTATGTATACCTCGGTGACGCTTTGAAAGAAATAAGTGTGAGTAAGTAGGTAAAATACCAAGTAAAAGCATGGAAGATTATCTTTTATTTAATTACCTTTAAGAACACATTTAAATACTATAAATAATTGATTATAAATAAATTAAGTATAACATTGGTTTTAATAATGCTTGCATTCACCGAATTTTGTGGCCTTTGCCCAAGAAATAGCCTTGTTTTTAAATTTATAAAAATAATATTGATGCGGTGATAAGCCTTTTGCTAGAATAGATGCATACTCGTTATAATGCCCTATGTAATTTATTTAGATCCAGCTTTTGTAGTACTCCTTACTTTCTAACTCCAAGGCGTATTCCGTGACCCATAAGGGTCTGAATGTATCAACCATTACGGCTAACTCTAAGGTTTCTTTTTTACCAATACTTTTCTCGACAGTACCAGGATGTGGACCATGGGGAATACCGATTGGATGCAGTGTAATCATACCTTTTTCTACATGTTTTCTACTCATAAAATCGCCATCAACATAATATAATACTTCATCACTATCTACGTTGCTATGATTATATGGGGCCGGAATAGCATTTGGATGGTAATCGTATAGCCGTGGACAAAAAGAACAGATAACAAAGTTATGTGCTTCGAAAGTTTGATGAACTGGCGGTGGCTGGTGCACACGGCCGGTAATAGGCTCGAAATTATGAATTGAAAAAATATAAGGATAATGACAGCCATCCCAACCAATTGCATCAAATGGATGTGTCGCCAGGATATATGGATACATCATATCTCCTCGTTTTATCATCACCTTAAAGTCTCCCTTTTCATCATAAGTTTGTAAGTTACTTGGAACAATAATATCACGCTCGCAAAAAGGAGAATTTTCTAGTAATTGCCCAAAATCATTTCTGTATTTTTTTGGATAAACTATCGGAGTAAAAGACTCTACAATAAACAAGCGATTGTCTTCTGTATCGAAGTTGATTTGATAAATCGTGCCACGAGGAATAGTAATATAATCACCATACTTAAATTTAAGTTCTCCATAAATAGTATTTAACACACCAGATCCAACATGTATAAAAATCACTTCATCAGCCCCGCTATTTTTGTAAAAATAATCTTTCATAGATTTTCTCGGTGCTGCTATAACAATATGACAATCATTATTCACAAGCACCGCTTTTCTACTCTCTAAATAATCATCAGTCGCTGGCACCCGAAAGCCATTATAACAGCGATGTTGCATATTGGTTTTGTCGGAGAGTTTAGGCGCCACAGAATAGGGCATGCCTACATCTTTTACCATCGTAGGAGGATAAGTATGATATATTAAAGAATATACGTTAGAAAAACCTTCTGTGGAGACCAATTCTTCGCTATATAATTCTCCATTCGATTTGCGAAACTGGGTGTGTCGTTTAGAGGGTATTGAGCCTGCTTGGTTATAATGTGGCATGAGAATTCTGTATTTATGAAAAACAAACTTAGGTTAATTTGCTTAGACAAACAAAATGATTCTTATCATCTAAAAAGGTATGATATTCTTCGTTTATTGATTTTTTACTAGTAAATATTGACTTCTGTTTGAATCTCAATTTTAAATTTTTCTTTTACTGATGTCTGTATGTTTAGAGCCAATTTCCAAATTTCCTCTCCTTGTGCGCCTCCATAATTAACCAATACTAAAGCCTGATCTTTATGTGCACCAGTATTTCCAATCACCTTTCCTTTCCAGCCACATTGTTCGATGAGCCAGCCTGCAGGTATTTTATACTTCCCATTTTCCAGATTATAAAAAGGGGCATTTCCATGTTCCCTATGAAAGCTATCAAATTCACTTTTATTTATTTCTGGATTTTTAAAAAAGGAACCAGCATTGCCTAATTGTTTAGGATCCGGAAGCTTACTTTGTCTAATTTCTATTACTATATCGCTAATGTCTTTAATGCTTGGATGCTCTATGTTTTTTTGTTTTAATATTTCTGAGAGAGCACCATAAGAAGCATTAATCAGATGATTTTTAGTGAGGCGGTACGTGACTGAAAGAATGATGTATTGATCCTTTAGTGCTTTTTTGAAAATGGATTCACGATATCCGAAATAACATTCTTCTGCGCTAAACTCTCTCTTTTTGAGCGTATTTATCTCTAAAGCCTCTAGAGAATGAAAGACATCGCACAGCTCCACACCATAGGCACCAATGTTTTGCATTGGGGAAGCACCTACTGAACCGGGAATGAGAGAAAGATTTTCCACCCCTCCCATATTTTGTTCAATGCAGTAACAAACAAAGTCATGCCAAGACTCCCCTGCATTTGCTTTTACATAATAGTAATTCGAAGTCTCGCTGAGCACCTCAATTCCTAGTAATGAATTTTTTAAAACCAAACCATCAAAATCCTTAGTCAATAAAATATTACTCCCTCCCCCTAAGATCATTTTTTTGGTATCATTCCAATATGCGTCCTGTAGTAAGTCCATAAGTTCGTCCTGAGTACTAAATTCAATAAAATATTTCGCTTTAGCAGCGACGCTAAAAGTATTGTATGGATGTAAAGAAAACTCTGTAAAAACAGTTGACATGTATTGTATTTGAAACGTAAAGTTATTCATTTTTAGAATAGCTTTTTGAGCATTTAGGCTTAAACTTAATTTTGTTCTAAGAGATTTTTAGTTAGTAAAAAATATGTTTAAAAAAAACATACATTATTCTTGTAATTAGTCGTTACACATATGTAAATTTCCACTTCAATTTATCGAAACTATAAACCTAAACCTATAATCCATGTTTAAGTACTCATTCATACTATTTGTGTCTATCCTTCTTTCTTTTACTTCTTGTAAAAGAGATGCAGTAAAGTTAGATGGAAAAAACTTCGAATCGGAAGTGCCTACTGTTGGTAATCTTGTTTTTAACTTTGATCGAACTATTGCCCCAGATTCTGTTTTAGACTTTTGGGATACCACAGCCTATATCACTTTTGAGCCCAAAATTGAAGGTCGCTTCAAATGGAATTCTCAAACAGAGTTGGTATTCTCTCCATACAATGAGTTACCTGCATCCACAGAGTTCAGCGCAACACTAACCAAATCAATAACGAAATTTACAAAGTTTAAACTAATAGGAGAAACGGAAGTAAAATTTCATACACCATATCTTAGTCTGTCCAGATCGCATGCATTTTGGACAGTGAATGGTGAAGATTATGAGCATCCATTGGTTCAGTTAGATCTAGAATTTAACTATATGATTGACCCCAATGAAATTGCAAAAAAAATTAAAATAGAGGTGGAAGGAGTCACTCAAAGCTTTAATTTACTTACGACAGAACCTGGAAATACTGTGAGTATGACACTCTTAAAAGTACCCAAAGAGGATAAAGATAAAAATGTCAAAGTACTCATATCTAAAGGGTTTAAGATATACAGAAGTGAAAGTGACACTAAAAATGATATCAAGGATGAAACGATGTTGATTTCACCTTATAAATTGGAGATCACCAATTTTGAGCGTGAACATGACGGAGTGGAAGGAAGAATCTTGGTATACACTTCGCAACAGGCGAAGGAACAAGATTTGGAAAGTTATATTGATTTGAAGCCTGCTGTTAAGTTTAAAACATTGATAGATAAAGATCATTTTACAATTTACAGCGAAGAATTAAAACCCAACGAGGTCTATAACATGACCATCAAGAAAGGCTTAAGAGGAGTGATTGGTGGGTTGTTGAAAGAAGATTATGAATCTCAGGTTTCATTTGGCGAACTAGAACCGAGTATTGATATCACCAATGCAAAAGGTTTCTATCTTTCAGGTAAAGGCTATAAAAATTTAGCAGTAAACATTGTTAACGTAGCTAAAGTAAAAGTAATTATATCAAAAATTTATGAAAATAACTTGTTAAGTGCCGATCGATATCGTCCAGATAACAGTTCAGGTGAAGATTATTATACAGATGAATCAGAGGAATATTATGAAGATTACTATAGAGAAGACGTTATTGCAGGAGATATCGTTTTTGAAAAGGTATACAACACCAAGGAACTTCCCAAGTTAGGTAATGTGAGATTATTGAATGTCAATTTCCAAGACAAACTTCCAACATTTAAGGGAGTCTATCACATTCAAATTTCATCTGAGGAGGACAACTACATCCGAGCAAGTAGAATACTTGCTATCTCAGATATTGGATTGATTGCTAAAAAAGGGAAGGACAAATTATATGTAATTACGAATTCTATTGTAAGTTCTTCACCTCTTTCAGGCGTAGAAATTACAGTCATAGGTAAAAATAATCAGGTAATTGGAAAAGGAATCTCTAATGGAGAAGGATTTACGGAGGTTAAATTAATTAATACGTCAGTAAAAGGATTTTATCCAACCTTGGTGACAGCAAAGCTGGGGAGTGATTTTACCTACCTTCCTTTTGACAAAACATATGTGAATACCTCTAGATTTGATGTTGGTGGTGAAACTGAAAATCCTTCAGGGTTGCAATGTTATATTTATCCGGAGCGAGATATGTATCGACCGGGTGAGACAGTTAAGCTGGCTACCATCATTAGAAATGCACAATGGATGATTCCGGGAGCTATTCCAGTAAAGGTGAAAGTTTCTTTGCCAAATGGAAATGAATTTAAATTATTGAAGAAATCATTGAATGAGCAGGGCTCCTTCGATATCAATTTCGATGTTCCTTCTAGTGGTGTGACAGGAAGTTATTCTGTCGAAGTATTCACATCCAACGACGTATTGATTGGCTCGCACTCACTTTTGATTGAAGAGTTTATGCCTGATAGAATTAAGGTAACAGCTACATCAAGTAAAAAAATACTTGCACCCAATGAAACATTGAATTTGAATATCAATGCGATGAACTATTTTGGTCCTCCTGCCTCGGATAACGATTATCAAGTTGAGTTTAAGCTTAATCGGGCTTATTTATCTTCGAAGAAATATCCTACTTTTTCTTTTGAGCAATCAAATAATAATACCTATTTCTCTGCCGATAATCGAGAAGGGAAAACCGACGAAAAGGGTAACGCCAATCAAACCTATACACTGCCTGCAGAGTATGTAAATATGGGGAAACTTTCATTGGATATTTACACGACGGTCTTCGATGAGAATGGGAGGTCGGTGAATCGCAAAAATTTAATCGATGTATACACACAAGATATTTTTTACGGTATAGGCGATTTTTCTTATTGGAATGGTTTAAACACACCATTGGATATACCGCTCATAGCAATAGATAAAAATGATAATGCAATAAACGCAGTAAAGAGTAAGGTGCAGATTATTCGCTATGATTATAAGACGGTACTGGCTCAAAATGGTAGTTATTATTCTTATAATAGCGAGAAGCAAACTATGATTCTAGAAACAAAAGACATTACTCTAAATTCAACGAATAATATGTACCATTTCGTTCCGCGAACATCAGGAAAGTACGAAGTTCGTGTCTACAAACCTGGCGTGAATAATTATGTCAGTAGGACATTTTATGCATATGGATGGGGTAATAATTACAACTCTAATTTTGAAGTAAACAATGAAGGAAATGTAGATATTCAACTTGACAAGGAAAAGTACTTGGTTGGTGAAACTGCGAATGTGTTATTCAAAACTCCATTTGCTGGTAAGCTTATTGTAACTGTAGAGACGAATGAAGTTATTGATCATTACATTATTGAGACCGATAAGAAATCTGCATCACTGAAATTGAAAATTACTGAGAAGTACCAGCCAAATGTTTATGTATCGGCAACCCTCATCAAACCTCATGGTTCTAGCGAATTGCCATTAACTGTTGCTCATGGTGTAGCGCCAGTGATGGTCGATAATCCTCACACAGAAATAAGTGTCACAATAAATGCACCAAAATCAGTGCGCAGCAGAACGCAACAAAAAATAATAGTGAAATCTGCGCCAAAT
This sequence comes from Chitinophaga pinensis, assembly GCA_945872405.1. Classification (GTDB taxonomy): domain Bacteria; phylum Bacteroidota; class Bacteroidia; order Chitinophagales; family CAMDFR01; genus CAMDFR01. The sequence goes on from CAMBZT010000027.1 coordinate 23,451, forward strand.
TCATATGTCACCATTGCGGCTGTTGATGAAGGAATATTATCGATGACTAATTTTCAAACTCCAGATCCGTTTCAATTCTTTTATGCAAAACGTGCATTGGCTATTAAATCATTTGATATGTATCCATTCTTGTTGGAGGAATTGAGTTTATCAAAATCTAGTTCTGGTGGTGATGGTTATGATTTAGCCAAAAGGGTAAATCCGCTCACCAATAAAAGGGTTAAACTCGTCTCTTTCTGGAGTGGTTTAATAAAAACTGATGGAAGCGGAAACGCTTCATTGACCATAGATATTCCACAGTTTTCAGGTCAACTTCGTATTATGACTGCAAGCCATTTGAATAATAAATTCGGCATGGCTCAAACAACAATGACGGTTGCAGACCCAGTTGTAATTAGTTCAGGACTACCACGATTCTTTAGTCCTGGTGATACTGTTGATATGCCCGTAAGTATAAGTAATACCACCAGTAAAGCAGTGGTAGCTAAAGCAGTATTGTCAGTTACAGGTCCTTTAAAAGTTGTTGGATCAAATTCGCAGAGTGTCAACATGAAGGCAAATGGTGAGAATGTGGCCAGTTTCAGAATTTACGCTATGAATTCCATCGGAGTAGGGAAAGTAAGCGTCAATGTGAGTGTTGGTGGAGAAACATATACTGATGAAACTGATATCACCATCCGAGCTGCCTCTTCATTGCAAAAGGTAAATGGTTCTGGAGTGATTAGTGCGGGGAGCAATCAATCTGTCAATTTGCTTAGCACGGGCTTCATGCCAGGAAGTATTGGCGGTAAAATTATTATTAGTAAATCTCCATTAGTACAATGGGCAAATCATTTGGATTATTTGGTGCAATATCCACACGGCTGTGCAGAACAAACGGTTTCAGCTGCTTTTCCTCAAATCTATTATGGAGATATGTGTTTAAACATGTATTCAATGACAAATAGAAAGCTGAATCCAAATGCAAATGTGGAGGAAGCACTAAAAAAATTAAAACTTTGTCAAATTTATAATGGAGGAATCACCATGTGGAGCGGCGGTGGTGAAGAAAATTGGTGGGTTACTGCCTATGTTGGGCATTTTATGATAGAATGTAAGAAGGCAGGTTTTGAAATAGATGAGGGTATGTTGGGGCGTTTACTAGGCTATCTAAAAATGAAATTAAAAAGCAGAGAGACTATTACCTATTATTATAATAGAGATTTGAATAAGAAAATAGCGCCCAAAGAAGTTGTCTATTCCTTATATGTAATGGCATTGGCGGGAAAAGCAGAGAATAGTACCATGTCTTATTATAAGTCAAATCCTCAACTCTTAAGTTTGGATAGTAAATATTTAATGGCTGCTGCTTACTTCATAGCAGGTGATAAGACTAAGTATCGAGAAATTTTGCCTTCGACCTTTGCTGGTGAAGAATCAGTAACACAGAGCGGTGGCAGCTTCTATTCTGCTATTCGAGATCAGGCAATCGCTCTAAATGCATTGATAGATATAAATCCCGAGGATCCACAAGTGGCTATCATCTCAAAATTGTTAAGTGTTCAATTGAAAAACAATCGTTATTTAAGTACTCAAGAGCGAGTCTTTTCATTTCTTGCGCTAGGCAAAATGGCAAAGATTGCCAACAAAAATGCTGTGACAGCTGAGGTGACAAGTGGAGGTAAAAACATAGCAAGCTACAAAGACGGAATGATAACCATAATGGCTAATCAATTAACAAATAATACTGCAGTAATTTCTGTGAAAGGAACAGGAAAGCTATACTATTTTTGGGAGGCCGAAGGTATTTCAAGTTCCGGAGCCTATACTCAAGAAGATAAGTTTTTACAGGTTCGAAAGTCTTTCTATGATAGATATGGAAGACAGATAAGTGACATCACCTTTAAGCAAAATGACTTGGTAGTGGTAAAATTGAGTTTGAAATCAAGTGTTGGATTTGTGGAGAATGTTGTCATCACGGACTTGTTAGCAGCTGGATTTGAGATTGAAAATCCACGTATCAACGATTTGCCAGGAACTTCTTGGGTTAAGGACAATGCCTATCCCGATCACTCCGATATCAGAGATGATAGAATTAACCTCTTTGTTAGTGCTTCACCTAATGTTCAGAATTATTATTATGTGGTGAGATGTGTGACAAAAGGGAATTTTAAAATGGGTCCAGTAGGAGCAGATGCAATGTATAACGGAGAGTTTCATTCTTATTATGGAGGTGGAATGATAAAAATTATAGGCAAGTAGGACTAAGTCAAACGAGAAAGGCAAATGCTTTTCTCGTTTGTTATATTAGGTCTTGATGGGTATTGTTTCTTTTCTTTAAAATAATGCGAATATTTTTTTTGCTGACAACAATTATGCATAATATTGTGTTTGCAAAGCATGAGAAGATTATTTGAAGATCGAAAAAAAGTGATTGACTACCTAAAGAAACTAGGGTGGTTGGGTTTTGCATTTTTTTTAATCAAAGGCCTGCTTTGGATTTTCATTCCTTATCTAATTGCCAAAAGAATTTTCTAATTTTTTATAGCGGCACTTATTCTTCTATCAGTTTGACTCGATTATCCTGAACCTTAATCTGCCTTTGATCTTGGTCTCATTGAAGTGTAATGTTTAGGATAGCTCTTTCCCAATAGATTTTACAGGTCTTCAAAATGGAGATTATTTTCATATCTTTACTTATCAAATTGAATCTTAATCGACAATAATGAAAAAAGCATTAATCACAGGAATTACCGGACAAGATGGGGCTTATTTGTCTGAGTTTTTGTTAAAGAAGGGTTACGAGGTACATGGTATAAAAAGAAGAAGTTCTTTGTTTAATACAGAGAGGATAGATCATTTGTATCAAGATCCACATATTGATAACCGTAATTTTATTTTGCATTATGGAGATTTAACTGATGCAACAAATATTATCCGAATCATTCAAGAAGTGCAGCCAGATGAGATTTATAATCTTGGCGCGATGAGTCATGTTAAAGTAAGTTTCGATATTCCTGAATATGTAGCCAATGTTGATGGATTAGGCACCTTACGTATTCTTGAAGCGGTAAGACTTTTAGGGCTTAAGGATAAAACCAGAATTTATCAAGCTTCCACTTCGGAATTATATGGCTTGGTTCAAGAAATTCCACAGACTGAAAAAACACCATTTTATCCACGTTCACCTTATGGAGTTGCAAAAATGTATGGGTATTGGATAACTGTAAACTACCGGGAAGCATATGGTTTATATGCATGTAATGGGATTCTATTTAACCATGAAAGTCCATTGCGCGGTGAAACATTTGTAACGAGAAAAATCACAAGAGCCGTGGCAAAGATTGCATTGGGTCTTCAAGAGACAATGTATATGGGTAATCTAGATGCACAGAGAGATTGGGGACATGCAAAAGATTATGTGGAGGCAATGTATTTGATTTTGCAGCAAGACAAGCCTGAAGATTTTGTTATTGCAACTGGCATCACAACGAGGGTTCGTGAGTTTATAAGAATGGCTTTTGCTGAACTTGGAATTGAGATTGGCTTCGAAGGAACTGGTGAAGCTGAAACAGGAAGAGTAGTAAAATGCAATGGAGCCCATCAGGTAGAAATTGGTAAAGTAGTAGTAAGTGTAGATAAAAATTATTTTAGACCGACAGAGGTTGACCTGCTAATTGGAGATCCTACAAAGGCACAAACTCAGCTTGGATGGAAGCGTAAGTATGATTTACAAGCATTGGTTACAGAAATGGTACAGGCAGACTTAAAGTTGTTTCAACGTGATAAATACCTTCAGGATGGAGGTCATAAAATTTTGAATTACTACGAATAATTTCTTTTTGAAATAAAAGATGTTACAACATATAATAAGAATCAATTGAGAGAAAATGGTAAAATTTATGTCGCAGGACACCGAGGCATGGTGGGTTCTGCGATTGTAAAAACGCTTGAACAGCAAGGGTTCCGAAATTTTGTAACATGTACCTCAGCAGAGCTTGATCTTCGAAATCAACAAGCGGTTTTTGATTTTTTTTTATCAGAAAAACCGGATTACGTGTTCTTGGCAGCAGCCAAAGTCGGTGGAATTGTCGCTAATAATACCTACAGAGCAGAATTTATTTATGATAACATAACGCTTCAAAATAATGTGATTCATGCAGCATATCTAAATAAAGTGGAGAAATTAATGTTTCTAGGTTCTTCTTGTATTTATCCCAAAATGGCCTCTCAGCCAATGAGCGAAGATAGTCTACTCACAGGTGTGTTGGAGCCAACCAATGAACCGTATGCCATCGCAAAAATTGCTGGGATAAAAATGTGTGAGGCATATAGAGATCAATATAATTGTAATTTTATTTCTGTCATGCCAACCAATTTGTATGGTACCAACGACAATTATGATTTGCAAAATTCGCATGTGTTACCAGCCATGATTCGTAAGTTTCATGAAGCAAAAATAGAAGGAAGAAATCAAGTAGAAATCTGGGGTACGGGAGCTCCTAAAAGAGAGTTTCTGCATGCCGATGATATGGCAGATGCCTGTGTTTTTCTTATGAAGACTTATAATGGAAAGCAATTTTTGAACATAGGAACTGGTGAGGATATTTCAATAAAGGACGTAGCATTATTAGTTAAGAAGATTGTGGGTTTTGAAGGCGATTTATTTTTTGATGTGAGTAAACCAGATGGTACACCACGAAAGCTAATGAATGTAAATCAACTGCATGCATTGGGCTGGAAGCATACTATTGAACTTGAAACAGGCATTGCCATGGCCTATGAAGATTTTCTTGCCAATCGTGTAAGAAAGATGTAGTCGCCAATTGGAATTCTTTCACAATAATTCTGTTTTCTTTTTAAGTGCTTTAATGAAGTAATGATTCGCTTCATCATTTTGAATGCATATCTTTTGTAATTGCATGCGGGAATACCTAACATTGTTTATTTCATACTATGATTATTTATTAACAACAAACATCGATTTATAGAAGTTTTGAATCGTTAATAATCATCAAAAAAAAGCC
>CAMBZT010000028.1 GCA_945872405.1 Chitinophaga pinensis
TAACCATTACCAATCATTTATAAAATTTTAGCATGAAAAACGGATTTTATATCCTCTCACAGTTCGAACATATCGAAGTTGATGAGCTGACATTTAAAATTATTCTTGAAGGAAAAGATATGCAAAATATCAAAGCCTTCCACCAAGAACTAAGTGAAAAACTAGAGATTCCAGATGAATACGGGCCCAATTGGGATGCCCTTGGCGAAGTACTCAATGACTTGTCATGGTTAGACTATAACCATTTTACTATTTTCATCAAAGACTATAATTTACTTCTTAAAAAGGAAACTTTTGAGCAGAAAAGTGAGTTTCTATGCATTTTAGATGCTGCCATGGATGAGTGGGAAAATGTACCGAATTATGAGGGTGAAGATGAATACAGAGAAGTCTCAGGTTTTCGAGTATATATAGAAAGAGATACCAACATTGTGGAAGACCTTATAGAACTGGAATTAGACAATAGAATCATTGCTGAATAGTCCAGTCCATCTATCTTTTGCCTTAGAATTAAAGATACACAGACGGTGCAAAAGATTTTTGCGCTTCTCCTCTTTTTTTCTTTTCTTTTGTACTTTCATTGATATCAAAAAAGCATGCAACAATACCTCGATTTATTACAAAAAATATTGGATGAAGGGGCGACAAAAACAGATCGCACAGGCACTGGTACCAAAAGTATTTTTGGTCATCAAATGCGCTTCGATTTGAACGAAGGCTTCCCAATGCTCACCACAAAAAAACTACATCTAAAATCTATTCTTTATGAACTATTATGGTTTCTTAATGGCGATACCAATATCGAATATCTGGCAAAAAATGGCGTGAGAATTTGGGATGACTGGCCTTTTGCAGCCTATCAGAAAAGCACTCAGTATAAAGGAGAAACGATGAAGGAGTTTGCAGAAAAAATTGCGAATGACCATGCATTCGCCCTTGAATTTGGTCAACTTGGACCGGTATACGGCCATCAATGGCGCAGTTGGCCAGCAGCAGACGGCACGGCGATTGATCAAATAACACAAATCATCCATCAATTAAAAACCAATCCAGATTCTAGACGCATGATTGTATGTGCCTGGAATGTGGGCTACATTCCAGAGATGGCACTCCCACCCTGCCATTGCCTCTTTCAATTTTACGTGGCCGATGGGAAACTTTCTTGCCAGCTTTATCAACGAAGTGCAGACACTTTTTTAGGCGTTCCCTTTAATATCGCTTCTTACGCACTTTTAACCATGATGATAGCGCAAGTTTGTGATTTAAAACTAGGTGATTTTATTCATACGCTCGGTGATACACATTTGTATTTAAATCATCTAGAGCAGGCTAATATTCAACTGAACAGAACTCCCGGGCCACTACCACAACTTAAGATAAATCCTTCAGTGAAATCGATTTTTGAATTTAAATACGAAGATTTTGAATTGATAGACTATCTTGCACAGGCTCACATTAAAGCAGAGGTCAGTGTTTAAGCAGGTTTAGCAGACCATTTTAAATCCTTATAGAAGTCTTCAGAATAAATATTAAAGCAGAAAATAGAATGATAATATCAATAATAGTAGCCGCAGATTTACACAATGGCATTGGCTTAGACAATGGTTTATTGTGGCAGATTCCTGCTGACATGCTTTATTTTAAGACAATTACTTCTGGTCATCATGTATTAATGGGAAAAAACACTTATCTATCCATACCAGATAAATATCGTCCTTTATCGGAGCGAACAAATATTGTCATCAGCAAAGATTCATCCTTCGAAAATGAAGGAGCAAAGGTGTTCTCAACGATTGAAGAGGGCATCAACTTCGCAAAAGCGAATGAAGAAACCGAACTGATGATTATAGGTGGTGGTAAAATTTATGAGGCTGCCATGCATTTTGTCAAAAGAATTTACCTCACAAGAGTCAATCATACTTTCCCTCTTGCTGATACCTTTTTTCCCTTCATGGAAAAACATAAGTGGCATCTAAAAACAAGTAGACTTCAATTAAAAAATGAAAGCACTAATTATGATTTGATGTTTGAAGTTTGGGAAAAATAAGCCTCCATAAAAGTTCAAATACTAATCACTAAGTTGGCTTTTTACATACAATCCTAACTTTTTATTGGCTTCTCTCGCCTCTGAAAAAAAGGGCCAAAACGTATGCCAAACATGGACCAATTTTTCATAAATATCTATCTGAACATCCACTCCTGCATGCTTTACTTTTGCTGCAAACAGGACCGAATCATCCAACAAAATCTCAGCATCACATACCTGAATATAAATAGGTGGCAAGCCTTCTAACTCAGCAAAAAGGGGAGAGATATATGGATGGTTTGCTGCTTCTTTACCGATATAAATACTTGCCATATAGCGCAATGATTCTTTGGACAACATCACGTCAGTATTTGCATTGCTACTTAGAGATGTATTCTGGCAAGTTAAATCCATCCATGGCGAAAGTCCAATATAACAAGCTGGTAAAGGTGCCAACATCTTATCTCTTATGTATAACATGGCAGCCATGGCCAAACCTCCTCCTGCACTATCTCCACCAAAAGCGATCTGTTGAGGCGCATAACCTTGAGCCAATAAATATTGATATACTTTTATTGCATCTTCAAGAGCCGTGGGGAATTGATGCTCCGGACTTAAGCTATAATCAAAAAGGAGTCCCTTTGTTTTTGAATGTTTGCAGATTTGTATGACAACCGACTGATGCGTTTGAACAGAACCGACTGCATAGCCTCCTCCATGAAAATAAAGCAATACCTTATTCGTTTCCGCGTCTGTAGGTAAGACCCATTTGCAGTTGATAGCCTCAATTTTAAAAGAGGTATAATGAACTTTTTCTTGAAAAGAAGGAAGAAATGAAGTCGCTAACTCCATACCCGATCTAAGTTTCGCAATATCTTTAAAATTTACTCTTTTCTTAACAAGACTCAAACTACTCATCAACAAAGACTTTATCATCGTGACAGTATTGATTGAATAAAAAACTTAAGATTCATTTTCTTTATTTAAAAGCATCACCAAATTCTCTAGCTTATCTCTCATTGGATAAAAAATGATATGCGCATTGATATAATAAAATTCCCTCTCTGCTAATTTTTCATACACATATTTAACGAGTTCTTCGTCACTCAGAGAGGCCACTAATGGTCTTTTAATTCGATTTCTTTGCAACCGATTTAGAATCAAACCAGGCTCCAACTTTAGATAGATCACCAAACCACCATCAAACATAAAGTCCAGATTATTATTAAAACAAGGAGTACCTCCGCCACAAGCAATCACTGTATTCGCAAGACTTATCTCTTTCAAGACTTCAGACTCTTTCATCCTAAAATAATACTCCCCTTTTTCAGCAAAAAGATGCGTAACTGTCTGCTCCACTTTATCTTCTATTGCCTTATCTAAATCAACAAAATTGTATCCTAATTGATGGGCAATCTTTTTTCCAAGACTGGTTTTACCTGCTCCCATAAATCCAACGATGTAGATAGGTTTCATCTGTTTCTGGTTATCTTACTTTGATACGTGGATCTAAAAAGGCATAGAGAATATCAGTGAGAATATTAATCAGGACAAAAACAATTGCGAAATAGAGAACACAACCCATCACTACTGGAATATCAAAACTCTTTAAAGCATTAATGGTTAAACTTCCTAGGCCATTACAATGCAATACATCTTCTACAAACATTGCTCCTGCTAATAATGCAGCAAACCATCCAGTTACCGCCGTTACTACTGGAGGCATCACATTTTTTAAAGTGTGTTTGAAGATGACTACACGATTACTCAATCCCTTTGCTTTAGCAGTTCGTACATAATCTTGTCCCATCACATCCAACATAGTGCTTCTCGTTAGCTGTGTAATAATTGAAACCGGACGAACACCTAAGGCTATCACAGGTATGATAACATTCTTCCAAACAAATATTTTGTCTCCATAATCATCTAATTCAATCAGGGAACCAGAAAAATTTAATCCGGTGTATTGTCCTAACATATTGACTAAAATCAATAACAAAATCATGGCAGAAAAATAAGAAGGTTGCGATATTCCTAAATTTATTAAAACCATAGAGATATTATCTATCCAACCATTTTTATGAAGTGCTGCTGCGATACCAAATAAAATACCAACGATGGAGCCGAAAAGTGTCGCCAAAATAGCAATGATAATAGTGCTCAACATTTTCGAACGTATCAAATCCGACACCTGCTTATTGTTCTGAAAAGACCGACCCAAATAAGGAAACTTTAAAGCTACTTCTAACTTCCCTACGGAAAAACTACTAGCAACAGAATACTTTGTTCTGTCTAAAAAAACATAACTATCAGGATTTTTTTTATGCAAAGAGATTGGTGAAATATCATTCAGATATAAAACGTAACGCTTCCAGGCAGGCAAATTTAAACGCAACTCCTTTTCTTTTGCTGCCATTGAGTTGGCATCAGTTCTCTGACCCATCGTCATCCTAGCACTATTCACTGGAATGACATTAAACAAAAAGAAAAGGATGAGTATAATTCCTTGTAAGACTAAGAAACCATACAATATTTTTTTTCCTATATACCCGAACACAGATTGCTTATTTTTTCAAACATACAGATAATATTCAAGAAAATAGTTGCAAACTATTGACAAAAAAAATGCCGAATGAAATTTCATTCGGCATATTCAAATATCTTAAAAAATTACTTGATGTCCTTCTTTTTAATTTCATCAAATGATGGCAATCGATTCCAATGCCATTTATCGACGATTACACCCTCTTTTAGTAATAGTACCAACGGATTCCCTCTTCCAATAGTCTTTAGGAAAACAGCATCTCCCCAATACATAGGATATTGAATATTCATCTCTTTTTCAAAACTAGCTGTAGAATTATAAGAAATACCAAATACCTTATAACCTGCTTTCTGAGCTTGCTCTGCTACTGCATTTATTTTTGAGAAAGCAGCTTTTTCTGTCTTTGTTACATCCCAAGCAACCACCATAAAGGTATAGGCCGGCTCATATAAAATATCATCTGTAATCTCACTACCACTTGCACTATCTTGAATCATAAAGTCAAGAATTTTAGCTGGAATGCCCGGATCAAGCACCTTATCTTCTCTCTCTAAGAGCGTATCATCTTCCGTAATCTTCGATAGATCTGCCATCGTATAATCCATCTTTTTACCACTTGTTCTATTCATGTAATGGAAGATATATTCTACTTTCGGTGCCACTTTAACTTCCCTATCTTCCATAATGTTGACACCAATTTTATAAGGTCTAAAATCTACCATCGGCTCGTTAAACATATAATTTCTAAAACAAAACCATAGCGATGCAATAGTGACAACAACAATAGCCACATGACCAAACATCGCTTGTGAAATAGTTGGTTTAATCTTTCTATAATTGAATAGTAAGAATAAAGTCATCACCAATAGAATCAAATCTTTCTTAAAAGATTGCAATGGCTTTAATTTAATAAAATCTCCGAAACAACCACAGCTGGTCACTTTCATGTTCGACTCAGAAAAGGCACATAGCAAACATTGATTAGAAAATTTGCAAAACAAAAAGGCAATCAAGCCTAAAGCAATGGTCAAAACAATACCATACATTCTCTTATTCTTGTCATCCAAAAAGGCTGTCACGGTAATCACGGCCAATACAATTCCTGAAATAAATAAGAATAACATCGATGGACAAAAGCCCGATACATAGGTAAAGCCTGTCAAGAAAGTAAAAAAGATGATCAGCAAATAGGTAAGCGCAGTGGTAATAAATCCCTGCCATCCAATAATTAGAGCAACACCTAATACAATCTCAGCTACAATCATACCTACTGAAAACGTCAAGGTAAATGGCTCCAAAAAAGCAAGATGAAGCACTTCAAAATACTCTCCAATTTTTATAGAAGTGCCTACTGGATCAAGCGCCTTTACAATACCTGAAAAGATAAACAAAGAGCCTACCCAATTCTTGATGAGATCTACCATCACACTTTCTGGCTTGATAATAAAACGGCTGATAATAGTGAGGATCAATCCTGCCGCACCCGTGTATAAAAAAATGTCAAAAAATGTCATAGGTTTAAATTTTAAATTTTAACAATCAATGAATTTACAATCATCCAAAAATGATGCCATTATGCTTCACTCATTTTAATCAATGCAAAAATAGAATAATTGATAATATCTCTATAATGCGAATCAATGCCTTCACTGATAATCGTCACGCCATTATTATCTTCTATCTGCTTTATCCTAGCAATTTTCATCAATATCAAGTCGGTCATGCTGCTCACTCGCATATCTCTCCATGCCTCACCATAATCATGATTCTTCGCCATCATCAAAGATTTATTGATATTAATATGATGGTCATACAATTTTGATGCTTGCACCACATTCAACTCCAAATCCTTATCTGCTGGCATCTCCAACTGTATCAATCCAATAATGGAATAATTAATCAAACCCATAAATTCACCTTCAATGCCCTCCCCCACTTTACTCTCTTTTTTTTCCTCTAAAGTTCTAATGCGCTGTGCTTTGATAAACAACTGATCTGTTAATGAACTAGGACGCAGTATACGCCATGAAGTGCCATAATCCGTGATTTTACTCGTATAGATATTTCTACACTTGGTAACCACTTCATCGTATTGTTTTAATGTTAATGGATTCACTATCTAAAATAATTTATTTGCTTTAGCAATCGCCGCACTTTCTTTCTCATTGGCGCCAATAAAATCTAATATCTCTTCTTTCCCTACTCTATTAAAAGCAGAGGTCTCAAACATGGCTGGCAACTCTTCCCATTGTTCTAACATGGCCTCTTTAAAGGCCTCTATATTTTTAGGCGCAGATCTTTTTCTCGACACATCCTTTTTGGTAAAAACAATCACAAAGGGTATGCCATTTTCGCCTAACCAACTGATAAATTCTAAATCGATTTTCTGTGGCGGGATTCTCGAATCTATCAACACAAAAACATATTGCAATTGTGTTCGATTGCTCAAGTAATTTTTAATCATCTTGCTAAAGATCTCTCTGTCTTTCTTAGATACTTTCGCAAAACCATACCCTGGTAAATCCACTAAATTCCATGATTCATTGATGTCAAAAAAATTAATCAATTGCGTCTTTCCTGGTGTGGACGAAACCTTTGCCAAATCATTATAATTTGTCACATAGTTGATCAAGGAAGATTTGCCCACATTAGAACGCCCAATAAAGGCATATTCATTCCTTTTCGCATCAGGACATTTAGTCACCGTGGCATAGCTACACGAAAAAGCGGCTGTTTTAATAATCATGTGGCAAAACTAATCATAAATGTTCATTCTAACACTTAAAATTAAGGCTTAGAAAGCATTGTAATCTATTTCAAGCTATCGACTATGGTCATTTTACAACATACGTATCAATTCAAACAATTGTACCTTTGCTGTGTTTATAAATTGACATCTTAAAATTATAAACAAACACTAATCATTAATCTGTGGAACACGATAAAGTAAAGCCATATAGCCAAGGCTCTAAGAGCAAGAAAGAAGAGGTAGAAGAGATGTTCGATAATATAGCGCATCGTTACGATTTTCTGAATCATCTGCTCTCTGCTGGTATGGATAAATTATGGCGAAAAAAAGCAGTGAATTATATAGGGGAAATACATCCGAAAATTGTCGCTGACATTGCTACAGGAACCGGCGATTTTGCCATGGAAATCATGCGCCTAAGGCCAGATAAAATTGTGGGCATCGACCTTTCTGACGATATGTTGAAATATGCACGCATCAAGGCACAAGAAAAAGGTTTTAATAGCGTTATAGAATATGTGAAGGGAGATTCAGAAAAATTATTGTTTGCCGATAATAGCTTCGATGCCATGACGGTGGGCTTTGGCGTACGCAACTATCAAGACCTCGAAAAAGGACTCAGAGAGATGAACCGTGTGCTGAAACCTAATGCCAGACTAGCGATTCTAGAAGTCAGCAAACCAACAAACCCCTTTATCAAATTGATTTTTAATTTTTATTTTAATGTGATCACACCAACAATTGGCAGATTATTTTCGAAAGATAGCCGCGCCTATACCTATCTTCCAGAATCTGTCGCTGCCTTTCCTGCTGGTCATCAATTCACTGCCATACTTGAAAAATCTGGCTTTAAAAATGTAAGATGGACACCACTCACATTCGGCATCTGTGCCATGTACACAGCCGAAAAATAGGCTGCCTCTGTATTGTATTCTTGCTTTGTTTTTCAAAACAAGGCATGGCTCAAGTCAACTATTTTGAGATGAGTGGCAAGTTGATGTATTTTGGTATCAGCCTAGGAGCCAATGGTGGCGACTATAAAATTATTCCTGCGCCACTCATCACGCGGAGTGATAGCATCTATTCTATCAAAACAAAATTACAACCAGGCTTTAATTTGGGCATTATCGGCAATTTGCAGTTACATAAATATTTTGATGTACGATTTATTCCTACCTTAATTTTCAGCAATCGTAAATTGGTGTACAAAATGACAGATGGGACCACCAGCGAAAAAGAAGTCAACAATATTTATATCAGTCTTCCACTTCAAGTACGCTATAAATCTAAGCCCATCAACGATTTTAGGCTTTTTGTAATGGCAGGCCTAAGATATGATTATGACCTCAATGCCAATGGTAAAGAGCGAAAAGCAGATGACGCCATCAAAGTAAAACCACATGAAGTATCCCTAGAATATGGCATCGGTATTCAATATTATTTCCCCTATTTTATCTTGTCGCCAGAGTTTAAAATGACGCATGGTCTCATCAATACCAGTGCAGGAAACCCTTATCTATTGCAGCAGAGAGTCATCGACAGACTATTCTCACGAGCCTTCACCATCACCATTAATCTGGAAGGATAATATTTTATTTATTTTTTTGGCAGCTTTTGTGGCTAAAAAGCCGGCCACAAAACCGCGTGCTTCACGCTACACGGTAGCTTGTTGCGCCCACTGCTTCTGTGTTTCGAATGGATAGCCTATTTTTACTCAAACAAAAAATCTCGCCCTTCACTGTCATTGCGCACGCGCTTGTCTCTGCGAGTATGGCAATCTTATCTTGGATATCGAATGCTCAATCTCCCGCCCTTGTTGGTGTTTTCCACCAACAAGTATTTGTATTTCACTCTTCGAGATTTGCAATTTCGAAGTACTAAGTATTAGGATTTATAATCCGATAGAAAAATTTAAATCATACCTTTCTCCCGTAAATATAGAAATGAATTTACTTTTAAAAGCTCATTAGGTGGACCTTGTGGTCGGTGAAAAGACAAATACCAACCACTGGAGTGAAAGTCAAGCAACTACCCCCAGCGTTAAAGACAAACACCAACCATAGTGAAAATTTCATATTGAACGTAGGGATGGCCCTCAATGGATAGGTGCTAAAAACTAAATGAAGTGGAGCGATAAGCACAAAAAACTGTTTGAGCGGAGCGAGTTTTTTTTGTGCCGCGAAACGAAATGTCAGTTTTAGCTCTAGCCGGTGCAGGCCTTGATTTTTTGGTTACTTTTTCATCAAGGAAAAAGTGACGTAAACTTGATAAAAAAAAGCAAAGCATGACTTTTAAAGCCAAATAGGTAAAAGAAAAAAACATTTTAGATAGAATAATATACTCCTCCTACACTCGTCCGCATTTGTCATACGGATGCCTAGAATCTCCGCCCTTGTTAGAGTTTTCCACCAACAAGTAAAATTTATTCAATCAGCAATTTGCACACTTTTGCTCCCTTATCATTCCGCAGATGCACAATATAAACACCTTTATGATACCCCATCGCATCATACATCTTATAACTATTCTCCTTGTCTTCACCATTCAACTCATCACGAAATACAAGTTTACCTGTCTCGTCGAAGATATTGATTTCACTTGCATTGGATGATGCCATGCTCCAAGTACATAATATTTTTCCACTCTCGTATCTCGTCGTAAAATAGGCAATCGCTGGACGTATTGCCATAATAGCAGTACTTGAATCAATAGTGGTATCGGCAGTGGTATCAATCACCCCAAAGAAATGGAAAGTCAAGGTATCATCACTGCCTGGTGCCACCAATGTATCATTTGCCAAATTATAATAAATATCTGCAGGGCTCGACAAACCAGAAACCACAAGGCTTACAGGCGTTAAAGCACTATCTGAACGTAAGATGCCATTCGCACTCCATGTCGACATATAATAGTTATGATGATTGTCTTGCACCACACCATCAAAATTTCCATAGGTGGTACTAAGTATCGATGCAACAGACGAATCAGCCATATTCACAGCATATAAACCCGCATTGGTTCCCCATGTACAATATACCAATCTACCGGCAGCAGCATCCCATAAAATACCATTAGGTGTCTTCACTGTATTGGCCACAAAAACACTGAATGAATTATCTGAGGTATTGATTTTATAAATTTTCTTAGCACTAAAATCTGTTACGAATACATGACCAGCACCATCTGCACAGAGACCATTCATAAAGCTACCACCAATAGAAATAGTGGCATCTAAAGCAGCCGTAGTTGCATCAAATTTCTTCACATTCCCACCAGTGCAAACCCATAATTTACCAGCATTATAAGCCATTCCATGTGGACTACTAATACTCGCCACCCATACGGTTGGAGTGCCCCCTTTAGAGACTGAATATAATTTATTCGCAGATTGCGCCGCCGCAATATAAGTATTGGTCATAGGATTAAATTCCACACTTTCTGGATTATCTACAAAAGTGCTTTGTGCAACCGATAGTTGACAAAAAATAAAAGTGGAGATGCAAAGTGCAATAAAATTCTTCATAGTATTTGATTAATGTTTAGGTAAAGATAATTTAAAAAAGTTAAAATGAGCGGTTAAAGCTGCACAAATACCTCTTACTCATTAGTAAAGGTCTTCTTTTCATTGGTACTTAACTTCACATCCCGTTTGATAGTGCTATTCGGATTCAACGCAAAGAAATTAATTCTTTTAGCATTCAAAGCACCATCAATGCTCACATTCACTGTACCATTCACCTCTTTATTGATACATAAATTAATTTCTTTATCCTGATAATTATTTGATGGGTAAAACGTTCTGAACTTCTGTTTCGATAATGACAATAACAGCAGTTAGCAAAAAGAAAAAAGGATTATTTTTCGTATCTAATTATTTGTTAGATGCTAAGACAAACACTCTAGGTTTCGATAATAAAAAAAATCTGATGAAAAGTCTATAACAATTCGTTGGCTAAATTGGCTAACTCAGAACGTTCACCCTTTTGTAAGGTAACATGCGCAAATAATTTATTGCCTTTTGCCTTATCAATTAGGTAAGACAATCCATTACTTTGCTCATCTAAATAAGGCGTATCAATTTGCTGTATATCTCCAGTAAAAACAAATTTGCTATTCTCTCCTGCCCTACTCACAATGGTCTTCACCTCATGCGGAGAAAGATTCTGGGATTCATCCACAATCACAAATACATCACTCAAACTTCTTCCTCGTATATAAGCCAAAGGAAGTATTTCTATCTTCTGTGTTTCCATCATATTGGTGATTTGCTTATACTCGGTATCCTTTTCATTGAACTGATTTTTGATATATTTCAAATTATCAAACAATGGTTCCATATATGGATTCAATTTTGAATTGATGTCACCAGGTAAATAACCAATGTCCTTATTGCTTAATGGAACGATAGGACGTGTAATATAAATCTGTTTATACTCTCGACGTTGCTCTAAAGCGCAAGCCAATGCCATCAATGTTTTCCCAGTACCTGCCACCCCTTGCAAGGACACTAATTTCATATGAGATTTCATACAAGCATGTATGGCAAATGTCTGCTCTGCATTGCGTGGCATTACTCCAAAAACACTTTGTTTCTCTACTCTTTCAACATTCCCACTAGTTGGATTATAATATGCCAACAATGATTTTTTGCCACTTCTTAAAATATAATAGGAGTTATCTTCTACAGGTTTGTAAGGAAATTTATCCTTCTCAATAAAGCCATAGATAAACATATGTTCTATCAATTTGTCACTAAACTTATCTAAGGTAATAATGCTAGAATGCAATAAAGAGACGTCTTTGATCTTGCCCGTTTCGTAATCTTCTGCTGGAATATTTAAAGCTTTTGCTTTGATGCGCAAACTGATATCTTTCGATACCAATACCACTTGAGCGTTCTTCTCTTCTGCTTGAAGACTTAAGGTAGCATTCAAGATTTTATTATCGTTCTTGCCGTCATTAAATACCTTCACCGCATTATAGGAGCCGCCTTCTACACCATTTAAAATTACTTTAAAATTACCATGATTCTTTCCTCCGATAGGCGTCCATTCCTGAATAAAACGATTCTCAGATAAGCGATCTAAAATACGGATCACCTCTCTTGCTTCATAATTCAAGGAAGAATTTCCTTTCTTAAAATTATCCAACTCCTCCAACACCGTAATGGGGATGGCGATATTATGCTCTTCGAAACTCTCGATGGCATTATGATCATACAGTATTACTGAAGTATCAAGAACATAGATTTTTTTGGGAGATGATTTAGAAGTTGGTATTGATTTTTTAACGCTTGTTGCTTTTTTAACGCTTATTGCTTTTTTCTTTACGATGTGTTGCTTAGTAGCCATATAGTAGTATGAATATTTGTGAAAATCCTAATTAAAATTAATCTGCTCTTTGAAGTCGAATCTAACATTTGTTCGAACGCTCCAATACAATATTAACGTCATCACAAGTACTACTTATTGTGTATTATTCACAGTGTGTGGAAATTAAAACTATCTTTAAGCCAATATTACCAGAATATGAAGCGACTAGAAAATAAAAAACAACCACTTATAGGTAGAAAGGAGTTCTTCTTTAGGCAATTAAAGTTTGCGTCTCTATCTATGGTATTACTTACTTTCTCCTTAGCCATTGGTACGATTGGTTATCACTACATAGGCAATATCAGCTGGGTAGATGCCCTACTGAATGCCAGCATGATTTTAACAGGCATGGGACCAGTTAATCATATGGACACAGATACTGCAAAAATTTTTGCTACCCTCTATTCCTTATATAGTGGGATCGCTTTTTTAACGACGAGTGCCATCCTTGTAACGCCTGCTGTGCATAGGTTACTACATATTATTAAACTAGATGATGAAGAATAGCCACAAAAGGATTTCATTTATTTCGGAACTTTTCTTTTCTTTGTACAGTTAAAAGGATAAATTAATTATAAATAAACCATATTATGGCACATACAATCACAGATGCAAATTTTCAAACAGAAGTAATGGAATCAGATAAAGTAGTGATGCTCGATTTTTGGGCTTCATGGTGTGGACCTTGTGTCGCATTAGGACCCACTGTAGAGGCAATTGCGACCGAATATGAAGGTAAAGCAATAGTAGGGAAAGTCAATGTAGACGAGAATCCTGACGTTTCCGTTAAATTCGGCATCAGAAATATTCCAACCATCCTTTTTATTAAAAATGGAGAGGTAGTTGACAAACAAGTAGGTAATGTACCTCGTTCGGTATTAGAGCAAACTTTGCAAAAACATATGTAATATAAGGCATTCTAGCCTCTCGATAAAAAACCTGATAGTTACTATCAGGTTTTTTTATTGTTGGGCATGCCCCTCGCAGAACAAGCTCGGGTCGGGTGTTCCGCGGTACACGGTACCTTGCTGCACCCCCTCATGCAAATTGGTCTCAATAGCATAAACACCATAACAAGGAATCCTCAGCACCGTAGGTGCGACATATCAATAGCACCATCGGTGCGGCATAATAATAGCACCGTAGGTGCGACAAATTAATACCAGCGTGACGGATGGAAGCAAAGTGCCCCCGATAATCCATCGGGGCACTGCGGACAGCCGGACCCCATTGGGCTTGCTTTTCGACCAATGGGGGCACGCCCAAAAACAACAAAAATATCTTGTGATTTCATACCTCTTTTTGGAGTTAAAAATAATTATTCCTTAAATATTATGTGAATACGATGAAAAGACCTACCTTTACCCCTCATTATTTATTAAATCATTTAACAATTAAATTGTAAAAAATGCCAGTAAGATTAAGACTTCAGAGACACGGACGTACGAAAAAACCATTTTATTTTATCGTCGTAGCAGATTCAAGATCACCAAGAGATGGTGCATACATTGAAAGAGTAGGTGACTACAATCCATTAACAACTCCAGCAACTATCAACATCGACACAGACAAAGCGTTTGATTGGGTGATGAAGGGTGCAGAACCAAGTGATACCGTAAAAAGAATTCTTACCTATAAGGGAATTTTGTACAAAAAACATTTGTATCGTGGTGTTAGAAAAGGTGCTTTTACACAAGAAGAAGCAGATGCCAAATATGAAGTTTGGGTAGCAGCAAAAGGCGACAGAACACAAGATAGAATCGCTATGTTGAACGCAGCGAAAAAAGACGCAGCAGCCTTACGTGCCGCAGCAGAAACAGATAAACGTAATTCACGTGCCGCAGCAAAAGTAGCAGCAGCAGCTCCAGTGGAAGAAGCACCAGTTGTTGAAGAAATAGCTGTTGAAGAAATAGTTGTTGAAGCTACAGAAACAACAGTTGCAACAGATACTACAGAAACAACTGATACTGCAACCGCAGAATAATCAGTAAAACACAAACCATTTAGTAATGAAAAATGCTACAATGGCAAATCATGAGGCTTACCAAAAGGTGTTCTACCCTGGTAGGCCTCATGGCATTAAAGGGCAAATAAAATACAGTAGCGTACATCCCATGTTTGAAGAGCTGGCAGATGTGAAGGCACTCTTTATTCAAAAAGGGGGCAGCTTTCTTCCCTATTTTATTGAAGAAATTGATCTCCTCGACGCCGATACCTGCTTTATTAAATGGGAAGAATGTGACAGCAAAGAAAGTGCCATGACTTTCTGCAAACACGAACTATTTATCCATCAGAATGACTTGGAATCCTATTTTGATTTGGAAGAAAATCCCTTTGAAAAGTTAATCGGCTATACATGCTATGACCCTTTAGGTGAAAAGATCGGCGAAATAGTAGATATAGAAGCCTTTCCGGGACAAATGATGGCACATATTGACTATAAAGGCAAGGAAATTATGATACCCTTAGCAGAAGAACTGATGGGCCAAACAGACGATAAGAAGCAGTCAATTATTTTTAATTTACCTGAAGGCTTTTTGGCCATATTCGACTAGGTATTTAATCTCCACAATTCATGTTACGAATAGATATCATCACCGTTTTACCAGCACTTCTGGAGAGTCCCTTTGCTCATTCTATCATGAAAAGGGCTGTAGATAAAGGTTTGCTACAGATCAATGTAATCAATCTGCGCGATTATTCAAATTTTCCGCATAAGCAGGTGGACGATTATCAATATGGCGGCGGCGCAGGCATGGTGATGATGATAGAACCTATTGCTCATTGCATTGAGAGCCTTCAAAAGGAATGTACATATGATGACATCATCTTTATGACTCCAGATGGATCTACCTTGAATCAAAAAATGGCGAATACCCTTTCGATGAGTCAAAATTTATTGATTTTATGCGGTCATTATAAAGGCATCGACCAAAGAGTGCGTGATAAGTACATTACCAAAGAAATTTCTATTGGCGATTATGTGCTTTCGGGTGGAGAACTAGGCGCAGCGGTACTAGTGGATGCCATTGGAAGACTATTGCCAGGTGTATTGAACGATGAAACCTCTGCACTGACTGATTCATTTCAAGATGACTTATTAGCACCTCCAGTGTATACACGACCTGCCGAATTTATGGGTATGACGGTGCCTGACATCTTGTTATCTGGCCATGCTGCAAACATCGAAACATGGCGCCATGAACAATCTGTAGAACGGACAAGAACAAAAAGACCGGATATTTACAAGGAATGAGAAAAAAGTTTGGTATTTAGAATATAAAAACATAATTTTGCAGTCCAATTTTTAAATGGAATAAATCTATTCGTTATGAACGCAGCAATAATAAAAGAAGTACAAGACAGACTATTAACTAAAAATAATATCCCATCATTCAGAGCAGGTGATAATATTACAGTATCTTACAAAATTGTAGAGGGTAGCAAAACTCGTACTCAGCAATTTAAAGGAGATGTTATCCAAACAAATGGAAACGGTCCAACCAAATCATTTACAGTAAGAAAAATATCTGATGGAATTGGAGTTGAAAGAGTATTTCCATTTAATTGTCCGAATGTGGAAGGTGTAGTAGTAAACAAAACTGGTGCAGTAAGACGTGCTAAATTATACTACATGAGAAACTTAAGTGGTAAAGCGGCTAGAATTAAAGAAAAAAGAAGACCTTAGTCTTTTAACAATATATACATTTAAAATCCTCTCCATTTTCGAGAGGATTTTTTTTGCTTCATTGTGCCGTTTTTTTTCTTTTATCCATCCGAAACTCCTTAATTTGCACCTATATGAAAAAAAATGTTTTAGTCATCTGGTACTCACAAACAGGGCAGTTAACAAATATTGTACAGCGCTTTTGTAGCAGCCTAGATGCCGCAAAAATACAAGTTGATTATTGTGAAGTGAAACCCATTCCAGATTTCCCTTTCCCATGGCAAGACGAAATGCATTTTTACAGCCAAATGCCCGCTTGTGTGGGACTGAAAGCCTTGCCTTTGAAGTTACTGAATACCTCATTGAAAGAAAAATATGATGTCATCATACTTGGTTTTCAACCTTGGTTTTTACATCCATCTATTCCTGCCATTTCTATTTTCGAAAACGAGAAACTGAGGAAATTATTAAACAACACACCAGTGATAACCCTGATTGGCGCTCGGAATATGTGGCTGAATGCACAGGAAATTGTGAAAGAAAAATTGAACGAATGTGGTGCAACCTTGATAGGCCATATCGCTTTAGTAGATCAGGCCAAAAATTTAGCATCTGTAATCACGGTGCAGCGTTGGATGTTTAAGGGTTTGAAAGATGCCACCTTCTTTTTGCCAAGGGCTGGTATTAGCGAGGAAGATATTGCTAGGGTTGCTGTTTTTGGAGAACTCTTATCGACAAATTTATTAAACAATACATTACCTCAACTTCAAGAAGCCTTTGAAGATGGGAACTCGGTAAATGTGAAAAGCAATTTGGTGATTTTAGAGCGAACTGGCGTTAAAAATTTCAGGAAATTTGCAGCCTATATTGATAAAGCAACAGATACAACAATACGCCTACAAAGGCTACGTCTATTTGCATTTATACTTTCGAAAGGAGTATTTATATTGACTCCTATTAGCAGTCTTCGTAGCAAAGTAATTGGATTTTTTAATCAAGAAATTTTAAAGAAGGATATTAAATATTTTAAAGGAATTAATTATCAAAAAGACCAGTTCTAAACTGAACAATAAAATGTAATTTTACGATTGAGTAATTTAGAACCAAAGCTATAAAAAGAGAGAATTTAAACTATCTTTGTAAACAGACAGTTGCAGCCTTTAAAGTTGCATTTTGTAGCCGATTTAAGGTAAAATAAAATAGATTCAAAGTGAAAGAAGTATATATTAATAAAATTACCAAATTCCTTCCAAATCGTCCTGTAAGTAATGATGAAATGGAAGAGTATCTTGGACAAGTTAATGATACCCCTTCGAAGTCTAAGTCGATTGTGTTGCGTAGAAATGGCATCACCACTAGATATTATGCGATGGAAAAAGGCGGTAAAGCCACTCATACAAGTGCTTCTATCAATGCAGCCGCCGCAGAACTTCTTTTTGATGAAAATTTCACAAAAGACATGGTCGAAATTTTAGGCTGTGGCACATCTATGCCCGATCAATTTTTGCCTTCGCATGCAGCCATGGTTTGTGGTGAATTAGGCTTACCTCCAGTAGAGATTATCTCCCCTTCTGGCTCTTGTTGTACGGGTATTCAAGCCATGCAATATGCTTATTTGTATCTAAGAAGCGGCATGAAAAACAATGCTGTGGTGAGTGCTGGGGAGGTGGTATCTCAGCTATTGCATGCAAGACATTTTGAAGCGGAAAGTGAACATCTGCAGCAATTAAACGAAAACGGAATTATTGCTTTTGAGAAAGATTTTCTTCGTTGGATGCTTTCCGACGGTTCCGGTGCTGCCTTACTTCAAACTGAGCCGAATAAAATAGGACTTTCTCTAAAAATTGATTTTCTAGAAACAAGATCTTATGCCGGTCAGTACGAGACTTGCATGTACATGGGCGCCCTAAAAAATGAAGATGGAAGCTTGACAGGTTGGAACACCATGGAACCACAACAATGGCTTACAGATTCTGTATTTCCTTTTAAACAAGATGTTAAATTATTAGGTGCCAATATTCTTCACCTAGGCACGCAAATGCTGAGCGATATTGCAGAAAAACATCAATTTGATGTAGAAGCGATTACCTATTTCTGTCCCCATATTTCATCCTATTACTTTAAAGAAAGAACATACGACGAAATGTCTAAAGCCGGCTTTGAAATTCCATGGGAAAAATGGTTCACAAATTTGAGTTATGTTGGCAATATCGGTTCTGCTTCTGTATTTGTGATGATCGAAGAATTAATGAATGCTGGCAAACTAAAAAAAGGAGACAAAATTTTATGCATGGTTCCTGAAAGTGCCCGTTTTACGTATGCTTGGATGCAGCTAACGGCCGTTTAATTTCACAAAATGAGTCTTATTTCCAAAGCAAATATTCAAGCCTACCTCCCTCAACATCCTCCCTTTTTAATGGTGGATCAATTAGATTTTTGCAATGAAAAATCTGCAAGTACTTCATTCCTAATTTTAGCTGATAATGTTTTGGTGGAGCATCATATTTTTTCAGAGGCTGGATTGCTTGAAAATATGGCTCAAACTTGCGCCATCCATGCTGGCTATTCCTTTGCGCAACATAAAACAGATTCATTAAACACTGCAAATGAAAACAAAAGTCCTGTAGGTTTTATTGGTGCTGTGAAAGACTTTCAGTTATATCATCTACCCAAAGTAAACGATATTCTATCTACAACAATTACTATTGAACATCAGTTTGGAAACGCAAGTGTAGTTAGAGGCGAAGTTATGGTAAACGGTATTATCGCTGCTACTACCGAAATGAAAATATTTCTTCAGGACTGAGCATTTATGACCAGCAAAGCATCAGTCTAATGTTAAATTAATACTCATTTTTCTGTACCTTTGACTATCAAACAGAAGCTACAATGAAAAAGAATGAAGTACCACAAGACGGTAATAACTTAGTGAAAGGTGAGTCTAACTGGATGAATTATGCAGTAGATCAAAATGGCGAATACGTGCAAGAAATCAGCATCGGTTGGGAGCCAGAAAACATAGCATTAGAACAAGCCTGGGAAGTAGTGAATGAAAAGATAAATGAAGCTCAGAAAAAAGTACTAGCAGGCCAGTTAAGTCCAATCGCTTTTTATATGGAAGTGAATATTATGGATATCCCTTTACTTGCTAATTATATGGACAAGTATCAATGGCAGGTGAGACGGCATTTACAGCCCGATATTTTTAAACAACTAAGCGAAGAAACCTTAGACAAATATGCTTATGTTTTCAAAATAAGCAGAACAGAATTAATGAATGTACCAACCAATAAGAACACGAAATAATTGAATTCCTTTTAGCACCCTACTAATTTAAATACTTTGAGTATAGCTCCTATTTCATTTGAACATCATCAATCAGCCCATTGCGAAAATGGTGTGATTTCAAATCTGTTTCGTTATAACGGACTGCCCATCAGTGAACCTATGGCCTTTGGTTTAGGCTCCGGCTTATTCTTTACACACTTGCCTTTTCTGAAAGTGAATGGTATTCCTGGTACTTCTTATAGAATTTGGCCGGGATTGATATTTAAGCGCGTATCAAAAAGTTTAGGAATAGAAATGTACTCCGAATCATTTAGAAATCAACAAAAGGCAAAAGATGCTTTGGATAGTGCTTTGGATAAAGGAATACCAGTTGGCTTGGTGACTTCGGTTTTTTATTTGCCTTATTTGCCTGCCGTTTTCCGATTTCATTTTAATGCCCACAATATTGTAGTCTATGGAAGAGAGTGTGATAATTATTTAGTAAGCGACCCCGTAATGGGTGCCGTGACGACTATTCACAAAGATGATTTGATGCGTGCGCGATATGCCAAAGGGGTTCCAGAGCCCAATGGTAAAATGTATTATCCAACTCATATTCCTCAAAACATCGATTTTAAAAAAGCAATCATCAAAGGAATTTCAAAAACGGCTTCTGACATGACGGAAATTCCACTTCCTATTTTTGGAACGAAAGCAATTCGTTATCTCGCTAAAAAATTAAAGAATTATCCTGCTGATTTAGGCGATAGAAAAGCAACTTTATATCTCGGTAATTTGATTAGAATGCAGGAAGAGATAGGCACAGGAGGGGCTGGCTTCCGATTTATATATGCTGCATTTTTACAAGAAGCAGGCAAATTAATCAATCAAGAATGGTTAATAGAACAGTCTGTAGCACTTACTAAGACGGGCGATTTATGGCGTGACTTCGCATTTAAAGCAGGTAGAATTTGTAAGAATAGAAGTACAGATGGAACGTCCTATAAAGAACTCAGCGAGATACTCATCGAATGTTCTTATCAAGAAGATAAAATTTTTGGAGAGTTACATAAGCAGATAAAAAAAATCTAACCCATGTCAATTGTCGCAATACATGGCTTATACAAAACCTATAAAGATGCCTTAGAGCCTAGCTTAAATGGTATTAGTCTTGAAATTCCTACATCAATAATTTTTGGTTTTCTTGGACCAAATGGTGCAGGAAAAACCACCACTCTTTCTATCCTCTGTGGTTTGGTAAAGCCAAGCAGTGGAAAGGCAAGTATTCTTGGAAAAGATATCGCGACAGAGATGCAGGAAATTAAACAATTGATTGGAGTAGTACCTCAAGATATTGCACTTTTTCCTTCTTTAACAGCCACGGAAAATTTGACTTATTTTGGAAATCTATATGGTTTAAAAGGCAAAGCACTCAAAGATAAAATTGAGCATTACCTAGACATCTTTGGCTTGACGAATAATGCACATAAAAGAGTATCTCAATACTCTGGTGGCATGAAACGTAGAATGAATTTGATTGCTGGTATTCTTCATGACCCGCAACTTTTAATATTAGATGAGCCAACAGCTGGGGTGGATGTTCAATCGCGCAAAATGATTAGTGATTTTTTAAAATCTTATAATAAAAATGCTGGTATAACGATTTTATATACTTCGCATATGCTAGATGAAGCAGAAAAATTATGCGACGAAATAGCCATTATTGATCATGGCAGAATATTGCTTCAGGGGACTCCACAATCGCTCATTCAACAACAAGAAAAATGTCATTCACTCGAAGAAGTGTTTATTCAAATCACCGGACGTTCGGTAAGAGATAATTAAATTATGTGGTTAAGACTTACTGCAACAATCAAAAAAGAATACCTGACGCTCAGTCGTGATAAAGCTGGATTGGCACTCTTGTTTTTTATGCCGCTTACCTTAATCATTTTGATGGCATTGATTCAGGATGCGCCTTTCAAGGATTATCAAGAATTGAAGTTTGATATAATAGTACTAGATAATGATCAAAAAGAAATCAGTCAACAACTAGTTGATGGCCTGAAAAAGACCAAAAAATTTAGTGTTCATACTACCTACAAAGAGAAAGAATTAAATGAGGTACATGCTAAAAAATTAGTCAATCAAGGCAAATTTCAATTTGCCATTGTTATTCCAAAGGGTACTAGTTTACAAGTACAAAATAATTCGAATAAAGTCGTTGCCAAATTATTGAACTCATTAGGAATGCCATCTGACACCAACGCATTCACTGAATCTCATGCCTTATATATTGAGATCATTTTTGACCCCACTGCAAAATCTGCTTTTAAAATTGCTATAAATAATGCAATGGAAAAACTAGTGGCTGGAATTGAAACTGAAATGGTACTGAAGTCGATGAGTCAACAATTGGGAACCGCCGAAAATGATAATGGACTTGCCTTTGATCAGATCAGATCTATAGAAGTGAAAGAGAAAGCGGCCATTGACAAATCAAATGGCTTAACAATGATTACAAATTCTGTGCAGCATAATGTGCCTGCTTGGACCATTTTCGCTATGTTTTTTATTGTTATCCCATTGGGTGGCACCATACTAAAAGAACGTGAGGACGGTAGTTTGATGCGACTAAAAATAATGCCTGGTTCCTACACAATCCTATTGCTTGGCAAAGTATTATTTTATGTAGGTGTTTGTTTCGTTCAATTTATTTTAATGATGTTGGTGGGCATATTTACCATGCCATTATTTGGATTGCCTTCCTTACAACTGGGTCATTCCTATTTCGCATTGATGGTCATTGCAATTGCCATTGCCTTTGCAGCCACCAGCTACGGCATGCTTATCGGAACTATTTTTAAAACACCTTCACAGTCCTTGACTTTTGGTTCTGTTTCCGTGGTCTTGCTTTCTGCTGTAGGAGGCATTTGGGTACCTCTTTATGTGATGCCATTGGTTATTCAAAAAATTGGTGCATTCTCTCCATTATATTGGGGATTGAACGGGATCAACGACCTATTTTTAAGACATGAAGGACTGCTTTTTATACTTCCACAAGTACTAAAACTGTTGGGGTTTTCAGCCTTGTGTATTTTTCTAGCACAGTGGTTTGAAAAGAAATCTTTTCAGTAGTTTTTTTCTACTCGTATTGGTTAAATACTAAAACAATACAAATAATCTAAGCATCATTAGCCTATCTAACATCTTGTATGATATTGTTAAAAGTCGCTTTCCTTCAGAGATTTATTACGAACATGACTTACAATGAATAATATACTTACGCTCGATAAACAACTCGATAAGAAGCCCTATTCATATAAAAATAATTTAGCGTAGCAAAGTCACATTCCCATTTCTATTTACCTCTGCCCCTGTTATCTTGTTTCTTGCCTGCACCATCCAAATGTAGCTACTGATTGGCTGTTCGCGCTCTTTGTAAATACCATCCCAGCCTTTTCCTTGACTGAATTTCGGATAATTAAAAACCTCTTCGCCCCATCTATTATAAATCTTGAATGATTCTAATTCCAAATGCGGAGAAAGTGTAACATTTAATTTATCATTGACTCCATCTCCATTTGGCGAAAAACCAGTTGGCACTAACACAATATTTTTTGGGATTACAATGATGTTAATGCTATCCATGGCAATACATCCATTGGCATCTGTAATAATCACTTTATAGGTTGTATTCACCATCGGATTTGCTAATGTATAGTTACTGTCTGTATTGCTCAACCCAGCCGCTGGTGACCACAAAATCGATGTTTCAATAAAAGAATAAATAGCATGTAACCAAACATTTTCACCCTCATTAATCAAAGAATCTGGTATGGCATCAATGTTAACATAAAACGTACTCACCGTCACTAAATTGCTTGCACTATTCATACAATTATTAATATCGGTAACACTTACCGTATAATTCGTACTGTTGAGTGGTGATACAATAATATAAGCTGTGGTGTCTGCGGTGTTCCACAAATAATGCACACCACCACTCGCAGTTAAAATCGCCGTTTTACCTGCACATATTTCTGTGTCATTTATTGCAACTAATGGTAAAGGAAGTATGGTCACAGTCACATTGTCGGCGCTTTTACAACCTAAACTGTCAGTAGCAGTAACAGTGTATATTGTGCTGGTCATTGGGCTTACATTTAAACTCGACAAACCGCTTCCATTACTCCACAAATAGGTGCAAGGTGAAAGACTTCTGACGCTTATGCTTGCGAGTTTCGCAAAACAAATAGTGGTGTCATTAGAAGCATTGACGATAGGTAAATTAAATACTCGTAACACTGTAAACAAAACAGAGTCACAACCCCGAAAATTAATGAACGTATCAGTGTAAGTACCACTTGTCTGCTGATATATCCCGCCACATAAAAAAGAATCACTGATACAAATATTTTTATAAAAAGTACCCTGAGTTAGCAGATAAAAATTTAAATTCGTTTGTAAAATACTGTCGCAGGTAAAACTACTAACAAGAGTGTCATAATAAATTCCTGTAATAGTTTGGAAGGCTCCGCCACAACTAAAACTATCGCCCAAACAACGATTAATTACTCTTGAAGTAGAAAGTAAGGGAAGCACTGTTAAATCTATCCTATAAAAACTATCGCAAGCAATCGATGAGGTCAAAGTATCCGTATACAAACCACTTTCATGTCGCCAAATTCCATCAGCAAATAGCGAATCTTCATTACAGATGATAATACTACTGGTAAAAGATGCCACTGGACGTAGGCTCAAATTCGTTCTCAAAATACTATCACAGCTTACATAATTAATAAGCGTATCATAATAAGATCCTGCTGAAAAATAGGCATGACCATTGATGCGAAGCGTGTCGCCATCACATATTGATATAGATTGTGTGAATGTACTTATGGGTAGAAGGCTCAATGTTGTAGTCACCACCGAATCGCAAAAACCGCTTCTTCTAAATGTATCGCTATAAATACCTGCATTAAAATATACATGACCATTATAAAAAATACTGTCTCCGTCGCAAGTATTAATACTTCTACTCGATGTATATAATGCCTCAACAGTCAGATTGGTGGTAATAAAACTATCGCAACCTCCCAGATTCGTTAAGGTATCAAAATAGATGCCTGTACTGCGATAGATATGTATTCCGACACGCAGACTATCATTGATGCAAATAATTCTTGACAACAAACTTGTTGAATTAAGTACCACACTCACAGTGCTAATCATAATCGAATCACAACCTGTAGGCCGAACAAAAGTATCCAAATAAACACCTGTTGAAAAATAAGTATGATTGCCAATAATTACTGAATCTCCGTTACAAAGCACAATACTTACAGGATAATCGATACCAAAGGCTCGAGTAACGTTATATTGATAAATAGTATCGCAATAAGCAGAAGTCAGTACAGTATCATAAAACACACCCAAGGTATCGAAAATTTTTCCTCGAATACTCAAGAGCGTGCCATTACACAAAGTATAATTTTCAATTTGTGTTGGAATAGGATTAAAGCTAAGACGAAGAATTATGAATGAGTCACAAGCTCCAGGACGTATGATTCTGATACTAGCAATGGTATCGCTCCAATATCTTAAACCAGCGTAAGTGATGGTATCAAACAAACATGCTGCTACGTCGATTGTATTGGTGTCTCTGCTACCTACAGATACGTTAATTGTAAAAGCAGTATCACAGACGCCACTTCGATGAAAGGTATCTCGATAAACGCCAGCACTATAATAGATACCTGATCCAAACACAACACTATCACCGCTACAAATCGAATAACTGCTACTTGCACTATAAAGTGTTGTGAAGTTGATACGTGTTATCATAAATGAGTCACAACTGATGCCCACAATATCGATGGTGTCTCTAAAAATACCAGCATCGGTATAAAAGAAAGGTCCAAGTCTGGCAGTATCTCCTCTGCAAATAGTAAAAACATTTCTCCATTCATACGAAAATGCAAAATAAATTTCGGTATTGAGAATAGAATCACATCGACCTGAAATATGACTGGTATCTGAATATGAGCCTGAGGTGGTATACACACTACTGCCTACCCGTATTGTATCTCCAGCACAAATTTCATGAACTTCTGTATAGATTAGTGGTGCTAAGAGCACAAGATTAGTAATCATGATACTATCACAGGACCCTGGCCTGTCTATGCTATCACGATAGGTTCCAGAAGTTGTATAAGTATGCCCATTAATGCTATAATATATCCCCGCACAATTGGTGATAACCTGCGAATAGGTAATAAAACCACTGACCGTAAGGTGGGTGTTTACTATACTATCGCAAACCCCAACATCAAAAGTGTCAGCATAATTACCAGTAACCTTATAAACATGTGAACCAATCTTAATGCTATCTCCAGGGCATAAGGTTAAGGTGATATCATTAATTGTTCCAGTTGGTGTGACAAACTGCACTACTTTTTTCAAGGTGCAATACGAATTTTCAATCACCGTTACCGTATAAAAATTACCAGGCGTTAAACCTAATAAGGTGTCTGTTCTGGCATGTACAGTATCCACTGTTCTAATGATAGTTCCAGTGGAGGTATCAGTCCAGATATACGTATAGTAAGCCGATGGATCATACTCGTCGACATACACATAAGCACCCACCGGACAAATGGCTCCAGAATGAATATGCAATCCAGTGTCGGAACAAAAATAATTTGAAAAAGCGGTGGCCACAAAACCATCACCAGAAACATATAATAAATCATTCTGAATATTATATCGTATATCGTATACGTGCCGACCTGCTCTACCACTAAAAACGATATCTGGCTGAGGTGTAAAAAAAACACCATCAAACGAAAATACTTTTAGATTGCCATCTATACCACCGACAAAAACATTATTGCATTCATCTGTTGAAATTCCTCCTTGAAATTTGGCGGAATATCCTGAAAGTTCATAAGGGAAACCTATTCCTGCACCAGTGATACTATTGAATGCTTTTAAGTTTAAACCATCATAGTAAAATAGGTAATGACTATTGGCTGCCAATGCGTTGAAGCCATTTGATGTGCCTCCGCCCGCGTAAGGTTTATTGTCCGCCTCACTAAATGTAGAAAATCCAGAGGGCATCCTCCAAATTAAAGAAGAATAAGAACTATTCACCTTCATAATATGGTTGTTGACACGGACATCTACCACTGAAGCCATTTCAACAAAGAGATTGCCATTCGGATCGAATGCTGAGCTCAAAATATCTTGATCGGTAAATGTAAAGCCTGTCAAATTATTCATCACACAGGTACTTGTCACCGTATCAATCACACCTATTGAGGTAAATACGTCTGTCGACCCTCCCATATTCAAAATATTACCACTCGTGCAATCATAATTCATTTCCCATATTTCGAATTGTGCACCAATCATCGGAATTCTAAAAGCATCATAAACACCATCCGTTCGCAGTCGTATTAAACTTGCCGGATATTCAAGCCCTTGACCAATATATACTTTGCCATTTTCTTTATTCACCACAAAATTGCCTACCAAACTACCCATGCCAGCCGAGGTCCAAGGAGGGCTCGCTACAGTACCTAAAAAGGTCCATAAAAGAACCCCAGTAGAACTATATTTTGCGACTCTGAAAGGCGAACTTCCTCCATAAACATATAAGTTACCTGCATAATCATAATCAACATCATAACCCTTATTCGAACCTGAAAGACTTGATATGGAACCAATCCAAGGGTCTATAGTATAAGTGTTGGAAGGATCCAGTTTCGATTTGGTAACAAAACTTACTACCTGATCTTTTATTTGATAAGCGATATCAATCGCTTCAGAGGACGCATCAAAAGCCTTCAAATCTTTCTCGACCAAATCTTCAACCTTGTTCTTAATTAATAAGCCATTGCTTACTACATTCACAGCTATTTCGTCACCCACATATTCAAATTGAACGTCAGCTAATTTTGCGCCGGCATGTAGTATCAAAGAATATTCAATGCCTCCTTTTTCACCAATCATATACACCAAATCTATCTGATTGTAAATATTTTTATAAGTAAGTTTTTTATATCCAAACGATAATTGTGTGGCATCTCCATAACTAAAATAGTGGGTAGATTTTTGCGCTCTTTCTATAATAGGAT
>CAMBZT010000029.1 GCA_945872405.1 Chitinophaga pinensis
GATGTTATTTCCATTAGTCAATCGACAAGTAATGATCTGAAAACACATTATGGAATTGAAAAAACAAGCAACATTCCAGAGGCGGCAAACTCGGATTTATTCAGGGTAAATACAAATCAACATCTTTTTAAATCAACCTTACAAAAATATAATCTGCCACTCAATAGAAAATATTTTTTAAGCTTAGGCACCCTCGAACCACGAAAAAATATTGTCAATCTCATCAAAGCTTTCCAGAAAATTCAAGACACTGATATTTGCCTTTTTGTAGTAGGTAAAAAAGGATGGCAATACGATGAAATCATTGCCTCCGGTAAAAACACCAATAATATTTACTTCACTGGATATGTAAGCGATGAGGATTTACCTGTGCTATACACTGGTGCTCATGCCTTTTGCTATGTATCGCACTACGAAGGTTTCGGTCTACCACTCCTCGAAGCCATGAGCTGTAGAATTCCTGTTATCTGTGGCAATAACAGTTCGCAAATAGAACTCATCGATAATAATGGAATAGCAGTAGATGCCAATGATGTAGAGGCGATTAGCCATGCAATGTCAATAATGCTAGACAATGAAGTTCGAGAAAAATACGCTGCACAAGCATGGAAAAAATCTTTCGAATATACTTGGTATAAAACGGCTAGACAAACCGTAAGTTGCTATCAGAATATTATAATTCACAATCAAATCGCTGCTCATTAAAAATATTCTATCTCACTTTTTTATGGAATATTCACTAGGTTTGAAAAAATTTAATAGTTCGCATGGAAGAACATTTTCAAAGTAGTGATAAAATCAAAGATTTTGTAATCGGTATGTCGGATGGCTTAACCGTTCCTTTTGCCTTAGCAGCTGGACTGAGTGTAGTGCTGGATGATACACATATTATTGTGGTAGCAGGCATCGCTGAAATAGCCGCCGGCTCTATCGCTATGGGATTGGGAGGCTATCTTGCAGGAACTGCCGAAATCAATCACTACAATGCTGAATTAAAAAGAGAATACGAAGAAGTAGCCAATCTTCGACACAAAGAAATTGAAGAAACAAAAGAAATTTTCGCTAACATGGGCTTGAGCGAAAGGCTTCAAAATGAAATTACCGAAGAAATTTCACAAGACACCGACAAATGGGTAGACTTTATGATGCAATATGAATTGGGTTTATCAAAACCCGATAAACATAAGGCGTATCAAAGCGCCGGAATCATTGCAGGCTCTTATATTCTCGGCGGTTTCATTCCACTCTCAGCCTATTTCTTTACGCATGATATAAAAACCGGATTGATGTATTCTGTAATGCTGACTTTGCTTAGTTTATTTGTATTTGGTATCATCAAAAGTAAATATACTGGACAACCCTTGTTCAGCGGTGCTTTAAAGACGACATTGATCGGTGCAATAGCTGCTGCTGCTGCATTTTTTATTGCAAAGGCCGTATCAGATCATTAATAATTGTAAACGTTAACAAGACAAAAAAATCATTGATGGATGGGGCGTGCCACCAGCGGCCAATTCACAAACCTTTCTTCGAAAATAAATGAAGCGTATGCTGGTGTCGGGCCTTTTGCACTACGCGGTAGTGCTACCAGTCCCTCACGCTTCTAGTCAACAGAAATAATCAGATACGACATCAAAAAATAAATTAAAAAAACATGAAATGAAGTTTGTGCATCATCTAAGTAGAGTCACACTACCTTTCGCCGAGCGTACTTCGCCTCTAAATTCTACCTCTAGGTAATAGACATAAACTCCTGGCTGTAGCAGCACGCCTTTGTAAATACCTGGCCAAGGAAGGGGTAAATCCCATAATTTTTCACCATAGCGATCATAAATCTGAAACGTTTTACAACTTAACACCTTCGATCCGATATAGAAAAAATCGTCATTATACCCATCACCATTAGGAGTAAAGGCATTGGGAACATAAAAATCAAACGGATAATTGATTCGGATACTTGCTGAATCACCTGTCCAACAACCATCGCTAAGTACATTCAGGTAATACACAATATCATCATCTGGCGTAGAAAGTGGATTACTTGAGGTATCACTATTCAAAAACATTGGTGGCGACCAATAAAATGAATCAATATTTATATCATACAAGTTGAGATCTGAATACAATCTAGCAGACTCCTCAGGATCAATCATCGTATCTGGAAAGGCAAGAACAGATAAAACTGGTTTTACGTTTAAAGTCACTGAATTGGAAATTCCTACACAGCCTTTATCATCTGTTACTGTTACCAAAAAAGATCCCGCTTGTGTCACTGTTGCAATTTGAGTACTTGCACCTGTGGACCAAGCATAAGAGGCATAAGCATTCGTGGTGGTTAATTCAATAAATCCGCCCTCACAAATAAAAGCACCAGTATCCGGAACAATATATGGAGTTGGATTCGGATAAGAATATATCCTCATGGTGTCAAATCGATAACAACTAATATCTATGGCTTCCAAAATATAAGTAAAAACACCTGTCAAACCAATTGGAATAGATATGTTTGGATTATCAGCTCCTGCACCACTAATATAGGTTGCTGCCAATGCTGTGGTAGATGTCCAAATAGCTGATGCGCCAGAAGATACGGCAGGTGCTCCACCAATAGTTACGGTGCCGCCCTCACATAGCGTTTTATCAAGTCCTGCATCGGCAGTTGGAGATGGAATCACCTCAATCAATGTATCATCAAAAACTCTAACATCACAGGTGTCAAAAATTTGTACACTATAATAGCCCGAAACAGTTGGATAAATAGTGATGCTTCTTGCAGTATCTCCTGTATTCCACAAATAATGATAAGGCGGTACACCCCAACTGGCATAAGCCGTTAATACGACTGGCTCTCCAACGCAGACCAGGACTTTATTAGGAGTCATATAGCCTTCTAATCTGCGAGCACGAATGGTCACTGCCCACATATTACCAACTGCACAGTTATTATTACATAAATCATTACATAGATTCTCTATATTTCCTAGAGTAAAGTTGATTACATAATCTGGGCATTGTGACTTTATGCAATCTAACATTCCTGGTATAATAATTGGAGTTGCTCCGAACACTAATAGAGAGTCTGTTGTTACGGTTCCCGGTGTATCAATTTCGCCAGCAGGTAACGCTGGTGCTGCCAATCCAACTCTAGTGCCACATTCGTCACTACTAAAATTATGTCTGATATCATGTCTTCTACAAGAAGGCAAAGGCACAGGTGGTGAATTACAAGTAGTACTTAAAGTATTTTCATCTTCTACCTCAACAAAAGTTTGTATAATATCTGATTTCCCTGGAACTGTCACTGCAAGATAATAATCACAAGAGCCTCTTAAATAATAGGTGAAATTCATATTGGCACTAGATCCTACCCTTCCATAGTTACCAAATCTATTATATCCTGTTACCCATGGATCTATTGTTAAGGGATAGATAAAACTGCTCGAATAAATAGAGGAAAGTGGAACTTTATAAAGAAGTTGATAGTTTCCATCAGTATTCTTCAAATCAAAATATCCAGGATATACCACAAAGTTAGCATCATAATATACTGGCTTTTCTATCTTAAAAACCTTATCACCAGAAGCATTAACAACATCATATCCTCCATTATAATTTCCATCTGCATCTGTATAACTTCCATCGCTATTTTTTACAATCTTATCACCTGCGCTTAGATGAAGGGGAACTTCTAAAATCATAAACTGATCAACCAGAGGTAATGTAGGCTTTGTCCTCAGAAGATAACTAGTCTTTATAGAACCTTTCTTGAAGTTGTATTCGATATCAATGTTTTTAGCAACATCATGTAAATAAATACCATCATCTCCAGCATTGTAGTTTGAGTAATTCTGACCTTCCTCTTCTAAAAGAAAACTTTTTCTACCAAAAGGGCCTACAGAATAAATAGATAACTGATCGCCAAAACTCAATGTAGTCGACTCACTAACCAAACTAGCACTATGTGTTTTTGAGTCAAAGAATGTTTGAACAGGTTGCTTAGTAGCACCAAATATACCATCTAGTAAAGGCTTCAAGCGATAATCAATACTTACCCAGTCATTTTCCTTTGTTTTGTAATGTAGTGGAAAATAAGACTCTTGCTGGTAAAATTCATTTCCGTTAGTTCCTAATGAAACATAGTACCTGGAGGTGGCTGTTCTTTTTTGGAGCAATTCAGCACAATCCTTACATCCCCAATTCGCAGATACTCTAGCATAATCAGGATGACCATAATAGCTAGAGTCATTGAAATAAGCTACATCTGGATGTTGAATATAAACATCTTTAGTAAAGGTCGTATAATTATTTGGTTTATAATGTAATTCTGTGCTTTGAGCTTTTAAATTCCATACACATAATACACTAAGTAAAACAATAAGTATACTTTTTTTTGTTTTCATGTTATTGTATCAGACACCTACTTTATCAGTGCCAAATTGCCTTTTTTCTCTCTAGTAATATTATCGCTATCTACTCCTTTTATATAGTAGACATAAGTTCCCAATTCTTGAATTTTACCTTTAAAACTACCATCCCATCCTTTGTTCAAGTCATTCAACTCACTTACATCTTCTGATTCGTATACCAACTCACCCCAACGATTAAATATTTTGATAGCGTAATCTTTCATTCCTGTCGCAAAAACTGTAAAATGATCATTCTGATTATCCCCATTCGGGCTAAAAGCAGAAGGAACTTTTATTGGATCTTCACAATCCTTTATATTTAATAGAACGGTGTCATAAGCGGTGCAATTTGTGCTTAAATCTATCGCTGATAAGACATAAACGCTAGGACCAAGAATAGTTACCGATGGATTCAAAGCAGTCGTACTGCTTAATCCTCCAGCTGGCGTCCACAACACCTCATTAATGCTAGAACTAGCTTGCATTGTATAAGGATTATTTGCACAAATAAAAGTATCAGGACCAGCATTAATATCTGGCTTGTTTTTAACAGTTATATCAACTGAACCACCGGTTGAACAACCTGAAGAATCAAAAATAGATACAGTATAAGTGGTATTTACTAGAGGTGCTACACTAATTTCTTCTGTACTATCGCCAGTATTCCAACTGTAGTAAAGACCTCCTCTAGTGATATAATTTATTTTCCCATTCCAAATATAGGGTCCAGTAAATGCACCAAAAGAGTAGGTATTTTTAGTTCCTTCGTAGATACTCAAGATACCATCTGTTGAATAAAGTGCTCCAATTGCTGTACCTGGAGTGGTAAGTTGCTTGGTTGGATTAGAGGTGGTGATATAAAAACCATACGTTTGTCCAGCCAATAAATTAATATAAACATCCACAGGAATCAAAGTAGGAATTCCAGGTGGATTTGGTGTAATACTAAAATAGTTAGCCACCAACTCCCAATCTCCTGGCGCATTTTCTGAACCGACAAAAGTTCCTACTTTATAATATATTTCAATATTAGCTGACGGAGAAATAGCTTGGAAGTTACATTCGAAATTTACTATAGTTGCATCATATTGTGCCTTTACATCAAACATCACCCCTTTTTCTGGACTGGCACCATCTAAAGCAGTGGTAAGCGTCTTCTTCAGACCATCATTTTGAGCTTTTAACTTTATATTATCTCCCTTGCATACTTCTTGATTGGCACCCAAAGTAACATCTAACAATTTGTTTACAGAAATTAACTTTCGTGCAAAACTCGATCCACAATCATTCAAGGCATTCACTTGAACGTAATGAGACCCGGTATCTCTGAAAATAACACACATTTGATTGTTAGATACATTTACAAGGGTACCACTATCTGCTGTCCATGTGTAATATGTTTCTACAACATAAGGAACATCAAAACAAACCGTATCTCCAAGACAAACAGCATCTGGACCACTCATGGTGACCGGAGGAGTACTGATGATATAAATTCTAGCAGGATCAGAATAAGGACCATAACATCCATAATTAATTTCTCTCACAAAAAATACATAATCGTCAACAGCCGCACCGGTAAAATCAACTCTCAATGGATTATATGCCCAAATAAATGGAAATCCTGAATTTACTCCAGTAGAAACCCACTCATAATCGGATGGCGGATGCATGAAAGGATTAATAAATAATGACATAATTCCAACATTACATCCAACTGTGTCCTCCAAAATAATCTCTGGAGGATTTGAAGCGGGGGCTCCAATAGTAATCCTTATAAATGTACCATTTATATTATTAAAAACACTGCTACTATCTGCTATAAATCTAGCATAGTAAGCGCCTGGAGTTATTCCCCAAGAAGCTAATGAATCCAACCATGGAATACAAATTATAAGCTTTCGAGACATTGTGTCATAACGATAGAAAAAGGCACCATCTTCGATAAGCGCAAAGGTTTTCATACTTCTAAATTGCAACCTAAAAGTATTACCTGGGTAGTATCTTGCCAAGGAGTCAAAGTAGTGAATATCCAAATCTATTGAATCACAGATAGGCGCACTAGGGGTATCAGTAATACAAAATTTCAAATCCTGTGTACTATTTGTGGTGATATCACAATGTTTCAGACAAAATGGACCATATGTTGAGCCAATAGTTGCAGGGTTTGTTCCTCTTACTCTGATATAATAACCACAACCTGCAGGTACATTTGGTATCAACCCTGAAACATTACCGGGAGGAGAACCTAATGATGGATCATAAGTTGCTGTGCTTGGGAAAGTCCCCACAGTAGATGGCGTGGCAAAACTTCCATTAGTGTCCGATAATTCTGCGATGTATACATTTCCTGGAAGAAAAACTCCGACTGAATAAAATGGCACATCAATAACACTCCGCACACAAGCTGTGTCGCGATCAGTCAATATTAAAGGTGTTAATGTGGTGATGGTATTTGGACAGTCGACAACTGTAAAACATACCGTCGCTTCACTAGAAAAATAAGGTGGTGGACTAATTCGAGTGAGTCTTATTTTATAACAAGTTCCTGGGGGAGTTGAGCCCGGGATCTGTGCGGCTATCGAGCCTGTAGTATCAGTTCCAATTCCAAAAGTACCCAGATTCGTATAAGTGCCAAATGATCCAGATGAATTAGATAATTCAATTCTATATTGAGCGTCACAAAGAGGAATATTAAAATGCCAGCTGATGAAAATGTAACCTAACTGACAAACAGGATTTGGAGCCACGGTTGGTATAGTTACATCGATAGGATTTACTAATGAATCATAAGTTGCAACTGCTAAGATATCATCAATTGCCCACGAGCTGTTCATTGTAGTACTTGACGCATCATTCTGCCATCTAAATCCTATTCTTACATTTTCCTTGTTCGCCCAAATTGGGTTTGTTATGGTTTCATATTTCCATTTGCGCTGATTGGTGTAGGTAGTACCTGAATTTATCCATGGTCCACTATCGATACTATAATAAACCTCTCCAAAAGCTGTTGGACTGCCTTCATTCAAATAGAAAAAAGTAAAAATGACATCAGTCAAGCCTAAGGTACAAAAACCAGCAGAAGTGTAGGCAAAATTATCAGAAACAGCTGTCCCATTATAGTTGGCATTAGAAACACCACCACCTAATCTGGTAGTTTCATCATGAATATGCATATAACCACTGTAAGGAGCCCCATTGATGGTTCCACTAACCACACTATCTTCAGGAAGCGTATTAGCGTAGGTAGGTACACCAACATAATTGGCGTTTACAATCCATCTATTATTCCCACTATTGGAGCTTGGTCCACTAGCATTAAGCGCCATTGAACCACCACCAGTTTCAAATCCTTCAGTAAACAAAATAAATTGCTGCCCAAAAACCATATTAGATAGTAATATGGTCACTGTGACAAAAATTAGTTTAATTGTTTGTTTCATTTGTTTTGTAATTTATGGTTATTTATTTTTATTATTTATCTTGAATTCGTTGCCCCTCATAATACAATTTAGCATCTAGCTCGCCAATAATTCTAAACTCTGTTCTTCTATTTAACTGATGACAATCACAATCTCCCGTACTTGTTGTAGGGCATTCAGGCAACTTTGAACAATCTTGTAGTGGCTTACTTTCTCCATATCCTTTAGGTGAAATTCTTTCCTTTACAATACCTTTTGAAATTAAATAATCAACACAACTTTGCGCTCTCTTTTGTGACAAATCTAAATTGTATTCATCAGAACCTCTTGAATCGGTGTGGGAGCCTAACTCTATAATGATTAAGGGGTTTTCGGTTAGAATAAAGTAAAGAGAGTCTAGTGTTTTTGTACTGATATCTCTCAAGTTCCATTTATCAAAATCATAATAAATATTATTCAAACGATATGCTTTATTCTTATCAATTTTACTCAAAAACAAATCACGTAAAAGCGTGTCAGTTTTAATGATATTGAGCGTATTTAGAGTAACGCTTGAAGATAGATAACCTTCTTTAGTAGCTGTCACTTTATATTTCTTATCAAATTTCAGATTAGAAAAATACAGTTTACCAGATTCAGATAGTTGCTCTGAAATACCTACATTTTCATTATTTTCTTCGTCGATCAAACTGATACTAATTTTAGCACCAACCAATTCTTTTTCTACTCCAGAATCTGATTTTTCAAAGACCCTTCCTCTTAAAGCAACGTTAATTACGTTCACAAATTCAAAAGTGAATATGTCTGGACAGCAAGTTTCGCTTTTTATTGAGATAATACCAGATCTATTTGATACAAAATATCCCTTTTTTGA
This sequence comes from Chitinophaga pinensis, assembly GCA_945872405.1. GTDB lineage: Bacteria > Bacteroidota > Bacteroidia > Chitinophagales > CAMDFR01 > CAMDFR01. The sequence goes on from CAMBZT010000029.1 coordinate 8,703, forward strand.
AGCATTTTCAGCAACAAACCATTGGTCGTTAACACTTGAATTTATTGGATAGCCAACATTTTCTGGCACACTCCAAACACTTGTTGATCCAGTAACGGAGTATATATCATAGCCGCCAAATCCTTTCTTTCCATCGCTCGCGAAATAAAGCGTTTTATTTATAAAATCAAAAGAAGGTGTTACTTCATTTCTATCAGTATTAATTTTAGAACCAGCATTACGAGCATCACCTACATCACCAGCTTTATAAACAGGTGCATACCATATATCTAATCCACCCTTTCCTTCAGGTCGATCGCTTACGAAATAAAGAATTTCTTTGTTATCTTTAGTAGTACCAATCGAGGGGTGGAGTGAGGTATACTTGGGCATGTTTACACTTTCAGACAACTTCACTGGGTCCTGCCATCCTCCATTCTTATATTCGCTCATATAGATTTCACAAATATTTTGATACTCTTTATTCTCACCGCACATGTTAAAATAAAATCTTTTCTTATCAGTTGAGAAGCAACCATTTTTGACATCCTTGTTTTTAACATTAAATTTTTCAAACAAAGCAGCTTTAGAAAAAACGCCATTTTCAATGGTTGCCCTGTAAAACTGTAACTGATAATTATCTTTATTACGAACAATAATAGTATCAGTTGGTCGAGAGGCAAAAAGTATGGAGCTACTATCCCAAAGTACAGGTGAAACATCCGCATATGGTGAGTTCAATTCAGAACCAGGATGCTTCACAACTACGTTTTTTATTTCATTTGTTTTATTAATCGCCATTACACATCCTTCAATCTCGATATCTATCCACTTTTTATTAAATGCTAGGCTTTCTCCTTTGTAGGATTTCTTAAATACCTCAAATGATTTCTTGGCATCAACGTACTTTGAGTTCATTTTCTGCATCAATGCAAAGTAATATCCTGCCAACTCAGTGTAGGGGCTAGTTGACTCACTGTTCGCTAATCCAAAACAACGTTCTGCATTTTTATAATCTCTAAAACCATAATAAAGCATTCCAAGTTTGAAGGCAACTTCCTTATTTTTTTGATCGTTTTGCAAAACCTCATCGTACAAGTCAGCCGCTTGGTAGATATCTCCAACTTCCATAGCTTTTTCTGCTGCTTTCATGTTTTTTGAGGCGCTAAATTTTACCTTATCACTAGCTGCGAAAAGCACTGAGTTTAAAAAGATAAATGCGATAAATATGAGAATCGAGTTTTTCATAATCTAAAAAAAATATACTTTGGTATGAGATTTATTATAACATTGGACATGGCACCTGAATGGGCTTCAAAACTTTGGCTCCACCCAGCAATCCTATATAGGTTAATGCAATTTCAAACCCGCCTCTATTATTACTTGCAGGTTTCAATTTTGATAAATTTATATCGTAAGCAAAACCTAAACGAATTCTTTTAATTTCAACCAAGGCAGTAACAGAGCCCGCATCTTTTAATCTATACCAACCTCCCAATCCAAAAACCATTGGTGTGCTCTTCACATCTGTGTGATATTCAACTCCTGTTCCAAATAGAATTTCTTTTGCCTTATTCTGATATTGAAAAATAAAACTTGGGGTAACGTAAAACTTTTCAGATGCTTTTATTTTCACGCCGCCATGGCCAACAAAACGCATAGATACCCTGTTATCTGCACCTAAAAAAGTCTCTTTAGGCCTATTCAAGTGGTATGTTGAAAAACCCATATAGGCCCTGATTTTTTCGCCAAATTGCGAATGCCATAAAAGTCCTGCATTTAAATCGATATATGAGGTTGTTGCAGCACTAAAGATTTCGTTATTTGAGAGCGAAAGATCAAAATCTGTACCATTAAATTGAGTAGGAAAAGAAAGCAAATTATATTGAATACCCTTTTGAACATAGCCACCCTGAATTCCTAGGCCAATATAATGTTTCCCTTCTTTATCTAATGCCTTGTTGTAAGCTATTGTGGCAACTGCTTGCATGAAAAACAATTTTCCTGTTCCAGACTTGTCCGCATTTAAATTTATTCCTAGTCCAAAAATATCTTTCTTTAATTTATTCTGTAGAATACGTATATCAAAGGAACCTCCATAGGTTACGTAGGGTATAGAAATGGCACTCCATTGATTTCTATAAATCGCAGTAGCTCTATAGGTCCCCTCAGAAACGCCTGTTAGTGAAGGATTTAGAGTTTGGGGAGTCGCATAAAATTGAGTGAAATGAATATCCTGAGCATATAAGTGATTACATAAAACTAAAAGAAATACTAATAGGATTGGTATTTGTTTTTTCAAGGCTTCTAAATTTTAACATAAAATTAAACATTTATTACCATTTAAACAAATTAATGGATAAAAACTATCCTCTCATTATTTTTTCGATATTATTCAAGACAAAAAAAATAAAACTTTACTTCATATCCATGTAAGTCTGTTGTATTGACTTTACTTTCTGCAAGTCTAATTTCGCTTTCTCTATATCTACTTTTTTGATTGATTGCGCCTTCAAATTATCGGGAATATTCACAGTTTCCTTACTTTTATTTTCTAGCTTAAGATTGTCTATTTCAGCTTTTTCAACGTCGATCTCCTTTGCAAACTTCTCCTGGTCTTTCTGCAATTTTTCATAACTTTTTTGCATTTCATCCACCTTCCTCATTCTATCGTCTAGGTTATTATTACTGATCTTTTGCTCTAGGTCGAATTTCTCCTTAGACTTTGACTGTATATTGGTTTGCCTTACTTGAATTTGATTGTTGGTGGTAAGTATTTCTGATTTCATTGTCTGAATGTCACCTTCCGATTTTACATTGTCACTCATTAATTTCTCATTACTTTTCACTAAATCTTTTTGTTGATCCTCCAATACTTTAACTCTTTCTTTCACTGCTTTGGGATCTAATCCACTGCCTGCATCTACACTTTTTTGAGTTTTAATAGTTTCGATTTGTTTGTTATTAGATTCTATCAAAGTTTTACTTGACGTAATAACACTGACTGACATTGTAATTTTACCCTTCTTAGAGGCTATGTCGTCGTTCGCTTTTTCATTTGATTTTTGTAAGTCCTTCACTTCACCATCAATCGATTTGATTCGCTCTTTCAAAGCATCAGGATTCATTGAAGCCAAAAAAGTCTTTTCTGAGGTAATCTGTGCTAAAAAGGTTGTCTGATCTGACTTGTTCTTTTCAATGGCTCTTTCATTCTCTTTAATCTTCAGTTCATTCTCCGAAACAGATTTTTTATTTTTTTCCATCGAAGATTCTATACTTTTTTTATCATTGGCTAAACCCTCTAGGTCCTTCTCTAAAGACTTTTCAAAATTTGACACTGAGTCAACTTGAAATTGAGCCTTATCAGCCGCAATTTTACCTACCACTTGATTTACAATTGAAAGCGCTGCAACATATTTTTCAGGAGTCCCTTTTAATGTAATATATAAGTCACCTAAATTAAAATACAGATAAAACTTCGCATCTGTTCCAATAGAAATAGTGTTAAAATAAAGATCAATTGGAGTAGTATTTACAGCTGGAATAAGCGTTTGCATTGCCATTGACTCTATTTTGTTTTTGTCAGTATATTCGATTTTCGCCTTGTATACTTTTAGAAATTCTCTTAAAGACAAATCAGCGTCCTTCACTGTAGATCCAGGAAGCAAAACTTCAAAACCTTTCCTAATATTTTGCTCAGTCTCTTTTACCTCATACTTTATTTGTGCTAATAGGTCTACAAATACTGACGATATAATAATTATAGTAAGAATTAGTGATTTCATTGTCAATATTTTTGGTTTAAAAAGATATTATGTTTTAATAATTAAAGAATAAATATAAGGAATTGCATCAATAAAACTAAAGAAGTAAAATGGATCAATGTGTTGTTTCTCTCTTTTAGTTGGAGCTTAACTTTAGCATAAGATAATCTTAGCTTTCGGGTTTATTGTGATCTGTTAACATAGCTGAAATAGACAAAAAAGCTATATTCTAACTTCTCCTAAAAATTAAAGAAATTATCAACTCAATGCTTGCAATAAAAATTTATTTGCTTGTAAAACCATATTTTTAGAACCTATAAAAATTGGAATTCGTTGATGTAGTTCAGTAGGGGTAGCATCCATAATTCTAGTCACCCCATCATTTGCTAAGCCGCCTGCTTGTTCAATAAGAAAAGCCATGGGGTTACATTCGTAGAGGAGACGAAGTTTGCCTTTTATCGCTTTAGTGGTAGCAGGATAAATAAAAATACCTCCTTTGATCAAATTTCGATGCAAATCGGCTACCATCGAACCAATATATCTAGCAGAATATGGTCTTTTTTCTTCGATATTATTTTCCTTACAAAAGTTCACATAATCTCGAACACCTTGGTGCATCCAATTATTGTACTCCCCTTCATTAATCGAATAAATTTTGCCATTATCAGGAGTTTTTATATTTGGATGAGAAAGACAATACTCGCCGATGGTTGGGTCAAGCGTAAAACCATTTACTCCGTTTCCAGATGTATAAACTAAAATTGTGCTAGAGCCGTAAATCACATAGCCTGCAGCCACTTGTTTGTTACCTTGCTGAAGCACATCATCCAAACTAGGGATCCCTGCTGTAACTCTTTCATAAATTGAAAAAATAGTTCCGATTGAAGCATTGACATCAATATTGGAAGAGCCATCAAGTGGATCAAACAGCACAACATACTTAGCGTTGATTGCATGCTCATCGTCAACATGAATAAAATCTTCTTCTTCTTCACTTGCCATTACACAACATTGGCCTCCGGCTCTCAAAAATTTTATCATCTGCTCATTGGCATACTCATCCAATTTTTGCACCTCTTCACCCTGAACATTTCTTGAACCAGTCACTCCTAAAATATCTACTAACCCAGCCTTATTTACTTCACGATTGATTACTTTTGCTGCAAGTCCAATATCTCTTAGCAGTTTTGACAAATCGCCTTCAGCTTGTGGAAAATCTTTTTGCCTTAGGATAACAAATTCATCGTAGGTAATTCCTCTTAAGTCTTGCATATTTTTTCTTTTGAAAGTTATTTTTATTTATTGATTAAGAAAATTTTGGATATTTCTTAAAGTCTGGTTTGCGTTTTTCTAAAAATGCATTTTTTCCTTCCTGTGCCTCCTCTGTAAAGTAATAGAGTAAGGTTGCGTTGCCGGCGAACTCTTGCAAACCAGCCTGCCCGTCTAACTCAGCATTAAATGCAGATTTTAACATCCGCAATGCCAATGGACTCTTCGTCATCATTTTCATACACCACTCTACCGTTACATCTTCCAATTGGTCGAAAGGAACTACCTTATTTACTAACCCCATATCCAAGGCTTCTTGCGCATTATATTGATCGCATAAAAACCATATTTCTCTCGCTTTTTTCTGACCTACACATCTTGCTAAATAAGAAGAACCAAAACCTCCATCAAAGCTTCCCACTTTTGGACCTGTTTGTCCAAAGATTGCATTATGGCTGGCAATACTTAAATCGCAAACGACATGCAGTACATGCCCTCCACCAATTGCAAAACCGTTCACCATGGCAATAACGGGTTTAGGTAGAGATCTTATCGCCTTTTGAACATCAAGTACATTTAACCGAGGAATACCCGATTTATCCTTATAGCCACCTACTCCTTTCAAATTTTGATCGCCTCCACTGCAGAAAGCTTTATCACCTTCGCCAGTTAAAATAACAGTATAGATATCTTGATCTTCACGACAAATTAAGAAGGCATCTAACATTTCTGTATTAGTGAGTGGTGTAAATGCATTTCTATATCTAGGACGATTAATCGTTATCTTAGCAATACCCTCAAAGTATTCAAATTTGATTTCTTCATATGTTTTAATCGTCTGCCAAGCTCTCTTGTTCATATTGTTTTCTTATATATGTAAAATAATTTTTTAAAGCTTCAGCACTATAATTAGGATCTGTTTTTATCTCTAGCACACATGCTGTTTCATGTGCTTCATAAAAGATGGGTAAGATATTTTTTAATCCATCTAATGAATCACAAAAATAATGTTTTAGACCAAAACTTTGAGTCAAAAAGGATATGGAAGCTTCCTGTCTTGTCTCAATAAATTCTTCGAATTGCGGCATATTTGAAGGCCCTGGAATAATTCGAAAGATATTCCCACCCCCATTATTAATAACGATTATCTTCAAATTTGTACTCAAATATTGATTCCATAGAGCATTGCTATCATAAAAAAAAGCCAAATCGCCGGTTACGCAAATGGTTAGATTCTCTTTATTCACAAATGAGGCTCCAACTGCAGTGCTAGTAACACCATCAATTCCACTGACGCCTCTATTTGCATTCACCCGAAGTCCCAATGCTTCATTGGTTTCAAAAAGATTAGCATAGCGAATAGGGGTGCTATTTCCATAGTGAATATTTGATTCTTTTGGAAAAGATTTCATCAATAATTCAAATACCTTAAAATCACAATAATCAAGTTGATCTAGATAAGCCTGATGAAAGACTTCAAGTTTCTGATTTAATGCAATCCAATCATTTTTAAAAGAACTAGAAATTTGACAAGGTTCACTGATGATTGATTTGAAAAAGGAAAAAGGAATATCATTAATGACATAAGACAAATTTTGAAAGGTATCCCAATGTTCATTTGATACTGAAATATGCCAATGCTCAAAATCGGTGGAACTACGGTAAAGAAATTTAATCTTTTTTGAGACCAAACCTCCACCGAAGGTCACTATAATCTCTGGCTGCAATTCTAATAATTTAAATTGATTAACAACCTCAATATTTCTATCAATGGATGAAATACACTCCTCTTTTTTAAGTTGTAGATTAGAATTAGATTCAGCTAAAATTATTACAGAATCATCCAAAGCAATCACGCGCAATAATTCTAGTAGTTCCGGTTTGATTGTCTCTGAACCACAAACAATCATTTTTCTTTTTGACTTGTTCCATTTTGAGATTAACAAATCTCTGCTCTCTTTGCTTATCGTCGGCTGATAGGGTAGCGTTTCAATAATTTTTGGAGGAAAGGGATTTGTTTCTTCATTAAGGTCGTACAATGGTTCACGAAGAGGAATATTAATATGAACGGGACCTGGTTCAGGAAAACAAGAGGTATTAATGGCCTCATTAACCACTCTATCGCTATACCAAATATCTTTTTCAGAAGTTGGCTCTATAGGTAATTCAAAGCTTTTTTTAATGTAATTGTTATAAACGCGATATTGATGAATACTTTGGTTCTCTCCTTGGTCAATCCACTCATTGGGTCTATCTGCTGTCAGCACTAAAAGGGGAATCTTTTGATAGAAGGCTTCCGCAATCGCAGGTCCATAATTCAGGACTGCCGATCCTGAAGTACATATGATGGCAACGGGACTTTGGGTTTGTTGGGCAATTCCTAATGCAAAAAAAGCGGCACTTCTCTCGTCGACCACACTGACACATTTAATGTTGTGTTGTTGCAGAAAAGCCACTGTGATTGGTGCATTGCGAGATCCTGGAGAGATGACTGCATATCTTACACCCTTTTTTTCGCAAATCTCAGCAAGATTTCGAATGCCTATTTTGTTTGTATTCATTATTCAATGCCAAAGCTAGATAGAATATTGAGATAATCCAAAGAGCTGCTTTGACATATCTGAGGAATACATCAGACGAATACACTTTTGAGTGTTTCTATTTTTTTTTCTGTCTCTTCCCATTCTTTTTCAGCTTGAGAACCCTCGGTAATGCCACATCCAACATAGTAATTGATAAAATCTAGCCCCAACTCTGCGCAGCGAAGATTAACAAAAAGGTGGGTATTCTCGACACCTTCCCATTCTCCAATAAATCCAGTATAGTAATTTCTATCATGCATTTCCTCTAGATCAATGAATGCCTGTGCTGCTTCCTTTGGTAAACCACAAACTGCTGGAGTTGGATGCAGCTGTTTTAAAACCTTAATTAAGGTATTCACATCAGAAATAGTCGCAGTAATATCAGTCTTTAAATGAACGAGGTTTGCAGCTTGAAATGTATGTGTTTTTGACACAATAAGCTGTGCCAACTTTAAAGATTCTAATACAGCAACAATATAATCGGTCACAATTTGTTGTTCGAACTTCTCTTTGTCTTTCCATTCATAATAAACACTTCCCGGCTCGACCAATTGTGTCCCAGCTAATGACATGGTATTTAGCTCATTTCGGAAACACGAAAGCAATACTTCAGGACTCGCACCAATCCAATAGCATTCCTTTGAGATATAAATCAAATAATTAAAAGAATGATTGTATCGATCACATAGTTGAAGAAAACCTTCAAGCACTTCCCCTCTAAATAATTCATTACACACTCGAGAGGCAATGATTTTTTGACATTCACCAATTTCAATTTTAGATTTTATTAGCTCAACTAAATTCATAAAATCTATTTGAGAAGAATCCTCGTTAGGATTGGTTCGCACCTCACTTTTTTGTAACTCGAGCACGGGCAATCTATCAGCGTAAGCTAAAATCGCTTCATTGTTAAGCTTCTCATCATAACTGAACACCTTTATTGGCCGATTTAAAGTGTCGTATGGTGCAAATAGAAAGCATTTTTCACTAGTCAAATCATCGATAGAATAATCGTAGACATCATTCGATTCTATATATGACAAGGTATTGTCCCCAGGCTTTTTAAAAAACACATAAGAAATATTTTCTTTAAAATTATATTGCGTAATTTTATGTAAAGAATTGGAAAATGTATTTTGATAGTTCATCTAGAAACAAAAGTAAAATTAAGAGACTAAAGCTACAAATAAGTTTATTGTTTTTCACCCTTTTAATAGGTCTTTTTGCATGCAATAAACCGGAATTAAAAAATGCAGTTATCAAAGGTCGCGTTGTGCATCATGAATGGGAGGTAGCAGGTGTTAACGTTTATCTTAAAAAAAATGTAACAGAATTCCCTGGATATGATATCTCTTTGTATGATGATAGTGTAAAAGCAAAAAGTAGTGTTCGGTCGGAAGCACCTTTTGCCTTTCGTGGATTAGAAGCAGGAGATTATTATATTTATGCTTACGGCTATGATTCTCTTTTCAATATGACCGTTCGTGGGGCTCAGTATTATCATATCTCAGATAATCTTGAAATCGTTAACAAAGACATCACTGTCAGCGAATAGCAAAACCTTCAATTGTAATATAAACTAGGCATCAGACATCTGCAGTTTTCAATTTTGATACTTAAGCATGATTAATTACTGTCTACTAAATGGTATAAATCACAATTCCCAATACTTATATGTTAGTAATTGAAAGCAAGGTGAATCATTTATTGGCATTAGTTTTGAACTTAATAACTAATATCAAAATATCATGAAAATAATCCTCATTTTTATCCTTGGACTTTTCTCTCTTACAGGCTACGCTCAAAAAAGCAGTTTTTCACTACATAAAGTAGAAAAAGGACAAACTTTATATGGAATTTCTAAAATTTATGGGCAAAACATTGAGGATATCAAGAAGCTAAATACAAATATTGATTTTAACAATTTAAAGTATGGTCAAGAAATAAAAATTCCTGCAACATCAAAACCAATTGATAACAAAGTCGCAAACACAACTTCTGCTGCAGGAAAGACTCCCTTATACAATCTGACTCATGTGGTAAAAAGCAATGAATCTCTTTACAGTATTGCAAAAATGTATGCGATTTCTATTGATTTACTATCCAAAACAAATAATATTTCTAACGGAACAGTACAAATTGGTCAATCATTAGTGATCCCCGGCTCTACTGGTACTGCAGTAATCATAAAAGCTGAAAATAGTAAAAATATTGCTTTAAACGTGAAGGATAAAAACAATAATGAAGTAGTTCCAATCATTAACAATAATACAAAAATAGTGGATGAAGATATCGACATGACAGATCCAACCACAAATAATCTAAATAATGCTGCCTCTAAAAGTATAGCGATGGTAAAAGTGCCTATTTCAAATGTGGAATCAAAGGCAGTGGAGGAGTCAAAAACGCCAGAGAATTTTAAAGATAAAAGTGAGTATAAAGTTGAATCAGATGCTTATAGATTCAGCCTTATTGCTAATAAACCATTTGCAGAACAATTTGGTAGCTATGCGGCCAATGGCTCACTAAACAGGAAAACGAACAAGGGAGTTGCCTCCTATATGAAAGAAGCAAGCGATGTTCCTAATTATATTGCAATGTATAATGGCAGCCCAATCGGCTCAGTGGTTAAAGTTAAAAACTTGATGAATGGTCATGTTGTTTATGTAAAAATTATTGGGAAACTACCTGACTTAGATAAAAACAAAGATTTAAATATAAAGGTCTCCGAATCAGCTGCTAAAGCCTTAGGCGTAGTAGATGACAAATTTCTCAATGAAATTGAATACTATACCATTAAATAATTTGGAGTAACATGACAATAAATATTAGAAAGGGAACCGCAGCTGACATGAAAAATGTGCATGAACTAGTGATGGAACTAGCTGTTTTTGAGAAAGCGCCAGGTGAGGTTATTACAAATCCTGACATACTTACTAAAGATGGATATGGAGAACGTGATAATTTCAGAACTTTGATTGCAGAAGACGAAAACAATAGAACTGTAGGTGTTTGTCTTTATTATATTGCCTATTCGAGTTGGAAAGGAAGAATGCTTTTTTTAGATGACCTTATTATTCATGAACCTTATAGAAGCCAAGGAATAGGTACAAATCTTATGAAGGAGTTATTCAATATCTGCAAAGAGGAGCAAGTTAAACAGATGAGATGGCAGGTGCTTGATTGGAATGAGTCCGCCATAAAATTCTATGAAAAACTAGGCGCATTTATTGATAAAGATTGGTATACTTGTAAAATGAATTTTTAAACCAGATGCAAATATTCAAATTTGGTGGAGCTTCCGTAAAAAATGCAGAGTGTATTAAAAACGTCGCTACAATTTTACAACTTTTTGTTGATGTGAAGAAAGTAGTAGTTATTTCGGCTATAGGTAAAACAACAAATAGACTTGAAAATGCAATTAACCTTTTTGTAAATAAGGATGAAAAATACCTTGAAAATTTCAATGAAATTTATCAAGAACATGTCAATATCGCCAAAGATTTAGCAATCCCTGAAACAGATAATTTATATATAGAGCTAAATCTTTTTTTAAGTCAAACGCTAGCCTTCTTGACAAATAATAAAAACAATAGTTACACTTTTATTTATGATCAGGTAGTGCCTTTGGGTGAATTTTTTTCAACCTTATTAGTAAGTTCCTATCTCAACAAATGTGGCTTGAACACCATTTGGATAGATGCTAGAGAAATGATTTCCACCAACTCAAATTTTACAGAAGCAAAAGTTAATTTTGAGATAACAACACTAAAAATTAAATCGAAAATTGACGAAAAAAAACTAAGCAAAAATATCATTCTCACACAAGGATTTATCGGACGAAATGAGATGGGTTTTTCTACGACTCTCGGTAGAGAAGGCAGCGACTATACTGCGTCCGTACTCGCCTTCTGTTTAGATGCCCAAAAAGTAGTGATTTGGAAAGATGTTCCTGCAGTTTTAAATTCCGATCCACGCTTGTTTTCAGATACTATCAAACTAGAAAAATTGTCTTACAGTGAAGCGATTGAAATGACCTATTATGGGGCACAAGTTATCCATCCTAAAACAATAAAACCTCTTCAAAACAAAAACATTCCTTTACAGGTTCGTTCTTTTCTTGATCTAGCTGAAGAGGGTACCATGATTGGTCAACTAGACAAAAAAGACGCTATTCACTACCCGCCAATTATTGTCTATAAAGTAAATCAAGCCCTGATATCAATATCAGTAAAGGATTTCTCGTTTGTTACAGAAGACAATATGAGTATTATTTGTCAATGCTTTAGTCAAAACGGAATGCGAATGAATATGATACATAGTGGTGCCATTAGTTTTAGTGTTTGTACTGAATATAAAGATGAAAGAACGAAAGCACTCATCAAAGAACTGAAAAAAGATTTTGAGGTAAAATACAATATCAATTTAGAATTGCTTACGATAAGACACTATACAGAAGAAAAAATTGATGAACTCACTAAGGGTAAAGAAATTTTACTTCAAGAGAAGACGCGAAACACAATACAAATCCTCATGCGTAAGAGATAATAATCTATTGAATAAGTTGTTCAAATTCACTTAGGATTGCCGCTGTAGCACCCCATATCACATAGTTGTTAATTACATACGCAGGAACATTTAGAGTCTGTCCTGCACCAATTTGAACTTCAACATCCTTCTTGTTTTCTTTATTGAATAACTCGTTTAAATCAATTTCAATAATTGATGCTACCTCGCTTTCTTGTTTAAGAAAAATAGGTGAATAAGGCAGATAAGCAAGAAAAGGGCTTACTAAAAAATTACTTGGAGGAATATACAACTCAGACAAAGGTGTAAGGATATTGGAAACCTCAACCAAAACACCAATCTCCTCCGCACATTCTCGCATAGAAGTATCGATTAAGGCTTCATTTCTTTCTTTCTTTCCACCCGGAAAACTAATTTGACCGCTATGCGCTCCTTCATATCGATGTCGTTGTGTTAAAACGATATGTGTGCTTTCATCTTTTTCATAAATCAAAAGCAGTACAGCACTATATCTAGGATTCTGTTCTTGAATCAAGTTCATGTCTGGCTTTTCGCGGAAGGGTGGCGACATCATTTTTTGTGCCTCCCAACCAGCCAAGCCATTTTTTAAATTGAGATGTAAGCGATTCAAAACCTCCTCTAATTGCATTCCCAAAGATAATTTCTAATTCAGTATTTACTCATAAAATCAAGAAAAACACTTAATGTATAATTCTTAAAGATGTTTAAAGAAAAGTTTCTAAATCATTCTCTGACAGAAATTTCTTACAATACTCTTTTTGAGTAGGAACTCAAACTTTTCGACTAAATTTGTGTTCGAATAAAAAGAAGTATAAGCATAAGAATGGAAGAAAGATTTGTTACGTGGGGAACGTTTAAGGAGAAACAAAAAGTTTTAATCGCACTAGAGCTAAAAAAAGAAAATTACAAAGTCAATATTTTCACTTTTGACGAGGCCATCGCCAATAAAAAGTTTGTAGATGAATTAATGGGAACTTGGACCAAGGGGGCAGATCTTACTTTTCCAGAAGGAACTATAAAAATCGAGCGACCACTCAGCGAAGACTCATTGCTACCTGATGATTTACGTGTCGAAAAAACAGGTAAAATAAGAAATCTTCAAAATGAGTGGGCCTATCTCCTATTGACAGAAAAATTAGTTGAATCGATTGTTGAAGAAATAAAAGATTTAAAGGAAAAGGTTTTTAGTAGCGCAGTGTATATTAAAGATACATTCGAACAAACTAAGAGTATTTGGGAAAAAATATTAGAACACAGAAGAGAGCGAAATATAAATAATGATAAAGTAAATGAGCTAAAAGCTGAGGTGAATGCAATTTTTGACCACCTGAAAGAACTCAGAAAAGAAGAGAATAAAAAATTTGGCGATCAGGCAGAGCTTATTTCAAATACCTTGAAATCAAAAATCGCTGAAACCATTGAAAATATTAACAAAAATGGATCAGCTAAGGATTTATTTGAACAGTTAAAGGAATTGAGAACAGATATCAATAAACTCTCTCTTAGAAAACCAAGTAGAGAAGATTTACACAAATACTTGGACGAAGCATTCGATCTTTTAAAGAATAGAAGAAACATTCGAGATTCAAAAGTTAATGATAAGCGTATTCATGATTTAACCGATATAATAGCTAAATTAGAAAAGTCTTTAGACTTTGATAAAAAAGATTTAGACTTTAATAAACGGAAGACGAGCGATAGAAATGTAAATCAATTAGAAGCAAAACTGAGAGAGGCAAAGATTAAAATGCTAGAAGAAAAAGTAAATTCTAAGGCGGAAAAATTACTTGATGTCAAAAATACGCTACAAGAAGTATTAGATAAAAATAAGTAATAAAACCCAGCAAGCTCAATTTATAAAATCATCATTTTGGACCTTCATAATTGGTAATTGGGAGAGGCGCCAATGAGTAGCGTTTTATAAAAATAGAGATCCCTACTACTAGAATATTGTAGTAACAATCGCATGATAAAAAAAGAAACACAGCGTTCATCTCTGAAATAATCGATTGAAACAATAACAGACAGTAACCACATTATCATATACTTAAACAAATAATAACGAGTATAAAATGAGAATACTTGTAATCAAATTGTAGAACGTTTATCTTTAGCCAAAGAAAGAGTTTATACTGTGCAAGAAATCATAAGAACAACCTTATCTCCTATTATTCCTGATATCACTGAATGGCCGATTTATAAACTGAGTCATGATAAAGAGGCTTTTTTAGCAGAAATAAAGGAATTAACCATTCAAAAAATACGATCTAAAATTCAGACAGAAAAGGAACTGAACGACATGCTCGGGAAAGTCCTCTATTCTGAAAGGGTAAGACTAACACAAAAAGCTTGGAAGGCAGACCCATCTGATGAAAGGGAATTTTGGTCTTCGATAAAAAATGAATTATTGAATATTGAGACCATTGATTTGCAAGGTGACATAAGTGTTGATTCACCAAATCTAAAAATTGTACACCAAATTATTGATCGATATCTTGCTGAAATAGTGGGCAACTTCAAACCCGCTATGTACAATTTTGCACGCAAAACCATTAATGTGCTTGTTTCTAAAATTCTGAATGCATCTCCTATCAACAAGTTCAGATTTTGGAAGACACAAAAAACTATCGGCGAAAAACTTATAATTTCGGGCGAAATAGAAAAAATTCGTCGATTAGGTAAAGAAGCAACTATTGTACTGGTGCCAACCCACTTCAGCAATTTAGACTCTATTATTATGGGCTATATCATAGACAGAATAGGGCTTCCAGCTGTTACATATGGAGCAGGCTTAAATTTGTTCAGCATCAAATTACTCAGCTATTTCATGAGCAATTTGGGGGCATTTAAAGTAGATAGAAGAAAAAAAAATAGTATTTACTTGGAGTTGATTAAAAACTATTCAACAGTTTCCTTGCAGAGAGGCGCCAATGGATTATTCTTTCCTGGTGGTACTAGATCACGGTCGGGCAATTTGGAAAAGAACTTAAAACTAGGTCTTCTTGGAACCACCATTGAAGCACAACGAAATTTAATTGAAAGGCAATCAGATAGAACGTTTAGAAAGATTTACATTCTTCCTGTAGTACTAAATTATCACTTCGTTCTTGAAGCCTCTGGATTGATTGAAGATTACCTAAAATCCACTGGAAAAGATAAATATATACGAGAAAATGATTCCTTTTCAACGTCTTATAAAATTATAAAATTTATTGCCAATTTTTTGTTTGCCAATTCAGAAATGGTTATCTCATTGGGCCCATTGTTAGACGTAATTGGAAATAATATAGATGAAGATGGCAGCAGTGTTGACCACTTAGGAAGAAAGGTTGAGTTAAAAGAATACTTCACTTTCAATGGAAGTTTTAAAACAAATATTCAACGCGAAAACGAATATACAAGAATGCTAGAAAAGAGCATTATTGAAAAATTTCATAGCCACAACACCTTATTATCTACTGACTTAATCGCCTACGTTGGCTTCGTGAAAATGAAAAATATTTTCCCGCATCTCGACCTCTATGCCTTCTTAAGATTACCTGAAGAAGACACAGAAATTCCTTATGATGAATTTGAAAAAGCGGTCGAAAAAATTAAAGAAAAGTTTATT
The DNA here is from genome assembly GCA_945872405.1 of Chitinophaga pinensis. GTDB lineage: Bacteria > Bacteroidota > Bacteroidia > Chitinophagales > CAMDFR01 > CAMDFR01. The sequence continues at coordinate 24,455 of CAMBZT010000029.1, forward strand.
GAGCTAAACAAGAATGGTAAAATTTTACTGAGTGAAGAAATAAAACTTCCGACAAAACAATTGATCGAACATGGCTTGGCAAATATGGGCGTTTATCATAGTAAATCTGTTTTAAAAATAAGTGAGAATGGCAATATGATCTCTGAAGATAAAAAATTACTTTTTTATTATCACAACCGTGGAGATGGTTACCAGTTAGAGAAATATGTTTGATAACAGTAAAAAAATCGGGGTTATTGGGGCTGGTAGTTTTGGTATGGCTATCGCAAATTTACTTGCAGAAAAAAATAGGGTGTTATTGTTTGCTCGAACACCTGAAAAATTAGCCAAATTTGAGGCGGATAAGTCTAGTAAAAATCAAGCAATACACGAAAATATATTTTTTTGTAGCTCTCTAAAAGAAATTGGAGAACAATGCGATTTGATTTTCCCTGTTGTACCATCAGCAAGGTTTAGAGAAATGATCATCAACTTATCGCCATTCTTACATCCAGGTCATGTTTTGATTCATGCCACTAAAGGATTTGATATTGATGTGGATCTTTCAAACTTCTATTCCATTTCCCGTAGCAATATTAAAACAATGAGCGAAGTGATTCGCGAAGAAACGAGCGTTGTACGAATTGGTTGCCTAGCTGGACCGAATTTAGCAAATGAAATTAGAGAAGGAAAGCCTGCTGCAACCGTTATTGCATCTAAGTTTGATGAAGTGATCGAGTTGGGACAAAAATCAATAAGAAGCGTTCGATTTCAAGCCTATGGAAGCAATGATATTTTCGGAATTGAACTTGCTGGTGTACTCAAAAACTATATAGCAATAGCTACTGGTGCTATCACTGGTCTCAATTTAGGTGAAAACGCTCGAGCATTGCTCATTACGAGAGGGATGGCAGAAATGATCTATATAGGAAGAGCATTAGGAGCTACATCAGAAGCTTTTCTGGGTATGGCTGGTATTGGTGATTTGATAGCCACATGTTCTTCGCCTAGCAGCAGAAATTTTAGTGTCGGGCTTCGACTTTCGAAAGGCGAAAAAATAACTGAAATTATTAAAAGCATGAATGAGGTGGCTGAAGGCGTTCGAACTATTCAAATAGTAAAAGCATTATCAGAATATTATCAAATCACCGCACCCATCGTACATGTAATGTATAGGGTGATGTATGAAAATCTACCACTAGAAAAAGGTATCAAATTTTTAATGCGTTACCCTGCATCCATAGATGCCGAATATATCATTAACGCCAATGCAAATCGACAATAGTTAATAGAATAAACCCTTTGTTCAGGGCGTATCAGCAGCAAAAACACAAAAGGCTGCTGTCGTGCCTTTTGCAGTACACGGTACTGCTGTCAGTCACTTACGCAACTTCCAACTCAACTGCAAAAAATAGATAGATGTTTAAACAACCATTCATTAGCTATCGAAAAAATAAGTAAGCCAGCAGAATGGAAAGTATGATGCTAGCAACATCTGCTATCAATGCAGGAACCAATGCATACCTAGTATTTTTAATTCCAACACTACCAAAGTATAAGGCCAATATATAAAACGTAGTATCACTGCTGCCATTAAAAGTACATGCCAACTTTCCAGCAAACGAATCTACACCAGAAGTTTTCATACAATCTAACATCAAACCTCGAGCCCCGCTTCCACTAAATGGTTTCATCAACCCAGTGGGCAAGGCAGGCACAAAATCGGTATTCAATCCAGTGTAACTGATAGCAGCGCTGATTAAATTAGTGACTAAATCCATCCCCCCAGCCGCTCTAAAAACACCTATCGCTACTAGCATTGCTACCAAGTAGGGTATAATTTTTACACTTGTCGTAAACCCTTCTTTAGCACCTTCAATGAATGATTCATATACATTTATTTTTTTTATGAGTGCCATCACAATAAAGCCAACAATGATTGTAAAAATAATCAAATTGGCTACGATTCCAGAAATGCGATTCATCTCCTCACTAGGCATGCTTTTAAACAAATAAACCATTGCAGCGAGTACCCCAACCAAACCCATCAAGTAGGCAAGAATTACTTTGTCAAACAAATTTATCTTCTGATAAATGGCCACAACAATTAATCCAATCGTGGTGGCTGCGTAGGTAGCAATCAAAAGTGGTAAAAAAATATCAGTAGGAACGGCTGCCTTCATTTGTGTTCGATAAGCAATGATACTGATAGGAATGATTGTAAATCCTGCTGTATTGAGCACTAAAAACATAATTTGCGCATTGGTGGCTGTTTCCTTAGTCGGATTCAATTCTTGCAACTCACTCATTGCTTTTAAACCTAAGGGTGTAGCGGCATTGTCCAACCCAAGCATATTCGCACTATAATTCATCATGATGCTTCCTAATGCTGGATGATCTTTAGGTATTTGCGGAAAAATTCTGACAAAAAAAGGACCTATCAATTTAGATAATATATTAATAAAACCTGCCCGCTCTCCTATCTTCATTAGGCCTAGCCAGAGCGTCATCACACCTGTTAAACCTATTGAAATTTCAAAGGCAACCTTTGCGTTGTCAAAAGTACTATTGATAACTGCTGGGATAATTGAAACATCTCCATCCATTATCCATCTTGCAATAGCAATGACATAGGCAGCAATAAAAAAAAACACCCATACATAATTTAAAGCCATGTCATTGATTTTGTGTAAAGATAAAAAAAACGGGCCAATCTTTCGATCAGCCCGTTTTTTATTATGTAAGAAAAACTTTCGTTCTCAGCAATAGATTAATCTTTATCTACCACTAATTTTCTTGTTTCGCTAAAGTTATTTGCCTGCACTTTCACAAAGTAGATACCAC
>CAMBZT010000030.1 GCA_945872405.1 Chitinophaga pinensis
TACCATCTAACGCAAAAGAATACATCAATTATATAGAGCATTTTTTAGGCGTGCCAGTCTCTCTGATTTCTAATGCGCCTGATAGGGAAAAAATGATTATTAAGGATGCTTCTATTTTGGGTTAGTAATATCGTTAGACTCTTAAGCTCATTCCGTCAATTTATGTAACGTGGAAACAACTACATTTTCGCTAGAGAATATTGACTTATTCAAAAAAAAAGCACTAAAGTGGGCAAATCAGTTTGGGACGCTTTGTTGCCTCGATTCCAATGGATATAGACACAAGGAATATGCTACTTATGAATTTTTATTGGCGGTAGATGCCTTGAATGAGCTAACTTCCAATCCATCAGTAAATAGTTTTGAAGCACTGGAAAATTGGCGGCTGAATAAGAATTCATGGCAATTCGGTTTTTTTTCTTACGACTTAAAAAATGAAATTGAAAGACTAGAATCATCGCACGCAGATTTTATTCAATTACCTAGCTTATATTTTTTTGAACCTCGCTACCTGATTACAATCAATGAGAATAAAGTAAGTTTCAATAGGAATTATCCCGAGTCTATCGCACTTTTTGAGCAAATAAATCAAATAGAATTAAGTGAGGTACCACCCAAATGGAAGATTGAGTTGAAATCAAGATATACAAGAGAAGACTATTTAACCACTGTCAATAAAATTAAGGAGCATATTTTAAATGGCGACGTATACGAGCTCAATCTTTGTAGAGAATTGTATGGCGAGAGTGTTGATATTTCTATGTTAGAATTATTTTTTGCATTGAATGAAACGGCAAAAGCACCATTCACAAGTTTTTTTAAGTATAAGGATATTATTGTAGCCTGTGCTAGTCCTGAGCGATATCTTAAAAAGAAGGGAAGCAAAATTATTTCTCAACCAATCAAAGGCACTATCAAAAGAGGGGAAAGTGATGAAGAGGATGAATTTTTAAAATCTGATTTGTATCACAGCGAAAAGGAGAGAGCAGAAAACATTATGATTGTTGATTTAGTGCGTAATGATTTAACAAAGTATGCGATTTCTGGATCTATAAAAGTGGAAGAATTGTGCGGCGTACATAGTTTCAAAACTGTACACCACTTGATTTCGACTGTGAGTGCTACTTTGAAGCATGAAAGCGATACAATCAATTGTATAAAAGATTCATTTCCGATGGGTTCTATGACTGGTGCCCCCAAAATAAAAGCCATGGAATTGATCGAAAAATATGAGAAAAGTAAACGAGGTTTATTCAGTGGTTCCGTTGGTTATTTTTCTCCAGGTAATAATTTTGATTTTAATGTTGTTATTCGTACTGTTATCTACAACCAAGCACAACGATATCTTTCTATTCAAAGTGGCGGCGCAATTACCATAGATTCTGACCCAGAATGTGAATGGGATGAACTAAATTTGAAGTCTGAAGTATTGCAAAAGATTATAAATAATTAAACTAATAAAAATGAGTGCCATCAATCAAGACGTAATAAACGCCTTACTGAATAAATCCACGGCTAAACAGTTTATTATCAAAAACACCTTAGCACATTTTGAGGAATCAAAGGCCTCGCTAAGTGATGTTGTAAAGCAAATAAGTGCACAGATTGTGAGTAATACAAGCGAGGTAGTGGTACAATACAAAGACAATGGTAAGTACGAGGCAGAAATAAAATTTGGCGGAGATATGCTATTTTTTAGCATGCATACCAATGTTTTCACTTTTGATGTTAACCATCCTATTCAAAAACTAAAGTACGTGCAAGAAGATGGGATGCGTGCATACTGTGGCATGATAGAAATCTATAATTTTTTGTCCGATTCGATCACTTTTAGTAGATTAAATGATGTGGGATATCTGATGGCAAGAATTTTTATTAATCATGAAAATCATTTTTTTACTGAGGGAAAAGGACAGTTTGCATTTTTATATGGAGATTTTGAAAAACAAATATTTAGTCAAGAAATTATGAATGAGATGATTCAAACAGTAATGTTATACTGTATACAGTTCGATCTGTGGGCACCAGCCCTCACCGAAGTAGAACAATTGACGGTATTGGAAAAGATACAACAAACCGGGATGACAGCCCATAAAACTGCTAAAAGACTTGGATTTACCATGCATCATGAGAGTGATTTGACTTAAACAAAAAAAGTAAAATGAATTATTTAACTGCAGAAAACCTCTCCAAAAATTATGGTGAGAAAGTACTATTTGATGACTTAACTTTCCATATTAATGAGGGTGAGAAAATAGCGTTGATTGCAAAAAACGGTACAGGTAAATCGAGTATGATTCGTGTTTTAGTAGGAGAGGAGAAGCCTGAAAAAGGAGGGAAGGTACTGATACATAAGGAAATTCGGATGGCTTATCTTCCTCAGAAGCCAGTGTTTGACACAGACGTATCGGTGTTGGAATCTTTTATGCAAAGTGATGATCCTCGATTGAAAACGATTCTTGAATATGAGAAGGCTATCGATGAAAATGCAGATGAGAAGGAGTTGCAAAGGGTGATGAGTGCGATGGATAATTTACAAGCATGGGATATCGAGGCAAAAGTGAAAAAAATTCTTTCGGCATTAAAAATAAATGATTTAGATCAAGCGGTGAACAGCTTATCTGGTGGTCAACAGAAGCGTCTTGCCTTAGCCAAGATTTTAATTAGCGAACCAGACTTCTTAATTCTGGATGAGCCTACGAATCATTTGGATGTAGATATGATCGAGTGGCTGGAGGAGTTTTTGCAAATGCCATCTATCTCTTTATTTATGGTAACACACGACAGGTATTTTATGGAAAATATTTGCAACGAAATTTGGGAGTTGGAAGGTGGAACGATTTATAAATACAAAGGGAACTATAGCAATTATCTTGAAAAACGTGCCGAGCGAAAAGCTTCTGAGCAAGCCACCACAGATAAGGCAAAAAATCTGTTGACCAAAGAATTAGAGTGGATGCGTAGAATGCCCAGTGCGAGGGGTACCAAAGCAAAAGCTAGGGTAGATGCTTTCTACCAATTGGAAGAGGTCGCCTCAAAAAAATCTGATGAAAAATCCGTTGAATTGGAGGTGAATATGCCTCGTCTGGGTGGCAAAATTGCGGAATTCCATAATGTCTCTAAAAGTTATGGTGGAAAGCATCTGATAAATGGCTTTTCCTATAAATTTATTCCGGGCGAAAAAGTAGGAATAGTTGGAAAGAATGGAACTGGTAAATCTACCCTACTCAATATGATGACTGGCAGAGACAAACCTGATACAGGTAAAATAGTGATAGGCGATACGGTAAAGATCGGTTATTACGACCAGCAAAATGCGAACTTATCTCAAACCAAAAAGGCGATTGATGTCATTCGCGAAATTGCAGATTATATTCCCTTAAATAATGGTAGAATGCTGTCTGCTGGACAATTGATGGAACGATTTCTTTTCGAGCCATCTCAGCAATACACTTTTGTAAGCAAGTTAAGTGGTGGCGAACAACGTCGCCTTTATTTGATGACCATTCTGATGGGTAATCCAAATTTCATTATTTTGGATGAACCGACCAACGATTTGGATGTGGTAACACTACAAGTATTAGAAGATTTTTTACAAGATTTTAAAGGCTGTTTAATTGTTGTGACTCACGACCGTTTTTTTATGGATAAAATGGTAGATCATATTTTTGTTTTAGAAGGCGCGGGGGTGATTAAAGACTTTCCAGGTAATTATTCGCAATACAGAGCTTATATGGAAGTGCAATTAAAGGAGTCAAGGAAAAATAATGTTCAAGAAATTAAGGAAGTACCAAAGCAAGAAATAAGTAGTACCAAGGAGAAGAAAAAATTATCCTTTAAGGAAAAAATGGAATGGGAACAGCTTGAAAGCGAAATACCAGAAATGGAAGACAAGAAAAAAGAGATAGAAAAAAAGATGGCAGCGATGCCTGATTATGATACCATTAAAAAATTAACTGATGATTATGATCAATTAACTAAGTTGGTCGAAAAGAAAACAGAACGATGGTTGGAACTAAGTGAGTTGATGCAATAGAGTTCAACTAGTTTGTTTTAGCTAAAGATACCTACTCTTCTTTCTTTTTAAGATATCTTGGATGAAATTGCATTAGGGTACTTCTTAAAAAATCTTTATCAAGATGGGTATAAATCTCAGTGGTGGTGATGCTTTCGTGTCCAAGCATTTCTTGAATGGCACGTAGGTCAGCACCCCCTTCTAATAGGTGCGTAGCAAAAGAGTGTCGAAAGGTATGTGGGCTTATTTTTTTTGTAATACCAACTGCTGCGGCATATTTTTTAATCATCAAAAAAATCATTACTCGACTCAAGGAATCGCCTCTTTTATTCAGGAACAAAAAATCTTCAGCATGTTTTTTTATAGGAGAGTGAATTCTTACAGTATCTTTATATAGGTTGATATATTTAATGGCAGAAGATCCGATAGGTACAAGTCTTTCTTTATTCCCTTTTCCAACCACTCTAATAAAATCAACATCAAGGTGAAGATGAGAAATTTTTAGTTCTACACACTCGCTAACTCGAAGTCCACAGCTATATAATACCTCAATAATCGTTCTGTTACGCATACCCTCTACTGTACTTAAATCAATGCTTTCAAGTAATTGATTGATTTCTATATAACTTAAAGTATCTGGTAGTTTTCGGCTTGTTTTGGGTCCTTGAATAAATTCGACTGGACTTATTTCAATCACTTCTTCTAGAAGTAAATACTTGAAAAATGATTTTAATCCAGAAAGTACTCTTGCTTGTGAATAATTATGCAATCCTGAATCATACAGCCATGCTAAAAATTCCTCTATATGTTCATTCGTAATCTTGTTTGGAGCAATATCCATGTCCTTGCTCTTCAAAAATTCTATAAGCTTAGCCACGTCATGTAAGTACGCTTCTATAGAATTCTGAGATAATGACTTCTCTAATTGTAGATAGCTTTTAAATCCTTTGAGCCACTCGTTCCACATTTATAAGGTACTAAGACTGTCTTTAATTCTATTCTTTTGTTCGAATTCCTTCACAATATCATCTGCTGATTTGCCCAAATTTAGTAAAGAAAATCGAACATCATCTGCCATGGCTGCTTTTGGATATTTTAGCAAAAAAAGTTCGTAGTATTTCTTAGCTAAATCGTAATCCCGTAGATTATTTTCGGCATTAAATCCTGCTAAAAATATACAATAAGACATCTTGCTATAGCTAGGATACAGTTTGATTACCTCATCATAACTTTTAGCTGCCGCCGTATAGTTTTTTATCCCGATGTATAAATCGGCAGACTTATAAATATATTCAGCTGCTGATGTATCCTCTGGAAAAGTATTGGCAAACAAAATATATTTATCAATCAGGCCTTGTACTTCAGGAGTTTTTAAATTGTAAGCATTTCCGTTAGAAAATAATTTTGATTCTCTTTGTTTGATGTCGTTACTCAATTTCTCACGTTTATTAGTGCAAGATATTATCATAAATAAAGAGATTGAAAATAATAATGCAAGCTTTTTCATACCAGATTTGTTTTTGTAAATGTAGCCTAATATAGATATTTCTAAAGCAAAAAATTATCTTTGTGAATGATGAAAATTGGTTTGCTTAGTGATACACATTCTTTTTTAGAGGATAGAATTTTCGAGATTTTTAAAGATGTGGATGAGATTTGGCATGCAGGTGATATTGGCAGTTTGGACATTATTGATCGACTTGAATCATTCAAACCATGTAGACTAGTTTATGGCAACATCGACAATGTTGAAATTAGGATGAGGAGTCATCAAGATTTAGCTTTTGAAATGGAGGGACAAAGAATTTATCTGAATCACTATGGAGGAACTCCTGCTAAGTATGATTTTAGAGCAATAGAGCAATTAAATGTTTTTAAGCCTTCTATTTTCATTTGTGGTCATTCTCATATCCTTCGTGTGTTGCGCGATCCTAAGCGTAACAATATGTTATTCATTAATCCTGGTGCTGCAGGAACTCATGGTTTTCATAAGATGAGAACATGCATTAGATTTACGCTAGATAGTGGTCAGATACCGAGCTTTGAGGTGATAGAGCTAGGGTTGAGAGGTAGATAAAAAAAGTGCCTCCGATGTGGAGGCACTTTTTAAAATTGAAAAAATTAATTAATTACTTTTTGATAAACAACTTACTTCTGGTTTCACTATTGCCAGCTTTAACAGCAACAATATAACTACCAGCTGTCTGGTTTTGCATTTCAAATGCAATTGTGTTTTTTCCAACAGAACCGTTGATTGTCTTTTTAGAAATCAATCTTCCTGTTAGACTAAAAATACTAATATCCACTTTAGATGATTCATTCAAATCGAAAGATACATTACCATTATCAGTTAATGGATTTGGAAATACATTAATCACTGCGTTTGGACTTAACGGTGTTTTTGTAGCTTCCTCGATACCTACGTTTGTTCTGCAGCCGACATTTGTTCTGGTTGTTGTTCTCCACATACCTCTTCCGTGAGTAGCTGCGTAGACAACCATACAAGATTTTTCAAAAAGGGCTAATTGTCTAAGGCGATAAACAGGTACCCAACCAAAACCTCCATTTTCTTCCAACCAGTTAGCTCCAGCATCGCTTGAAGTCCAAAATCCTAACTCAGTTCCTAAAATATAATTGTCTCTATTACTTGCATCAATAACGACATCATAGACTGGCATATTTGGTAATGCCCCTGAAATATCTGTGAAATTGATTCCATCGGTTGATTTCATTACATTCCCGCCACCTGAGCTATATCCACCACGAGCTAGTAGTACATGGTTATTATCGTTAGGATCCACTGCAATACCAGAAATAAAGCGTGAGGTAGGTACAGAACAAACTGTTGTGGTTAATCCGCTAATACTTGAACCCGGAACACCAGAAGTTAATGCTGCAGCATAATTATAGGTTGCTGTGTTAAATCCAGAAATTCTCCAAAGTGTAGAGCCACTAGAAACATAAATAACATTTGCATCAGCTGACTGAGCAAGAGCATATACCTCCCCTGAAATACCTGGAACTGGGAACCATTTTGGTGACTGTGAAATATTTAACGGATTTGTGCATACCCATACTCCAACCCTTCCTGATCCTGTAAATAATGCTGGGTTTGTACCTAAGAAAAACCTTGATTCCAGTCTGTCTGTAAGAATTAAGCTATCACCTGCGGCCAAATCACTCACTAAAGTATGAAGAAATGTGGTGGCAGAAGCACTGTTGACAGAAATTTCAGTTCCTGTTGGAATGACTTGAGAAACCATAACTGTAGCGTCTGGTGCTAAATCAGCAAGTAATGTATAATTAAATTTAACCCCTGCAGGGTTGGTTACCACAACTGTTGTTCCACTAAGAATTGGGTCAGAAGTAATATTTTTAAAAGTGGAGATATAGTTAATGTATTTGGAAACTTTGGTTGAAGTTAATGCATCTTCAGTTTCAGTCAGTACTCCGAAAGTTCTAAAGGCAGAGCCTCCTGGATTAGTTCCTGGCTCCCCATCTCCATCATTATCAATATTATTATCAAAAAAAGTAGCGTAGGAAGATCCTTTGTTACCGCTTCTCTCCATATCACCCACATAGACAGAAGCAAACATTACCGTTGAAACCAGGTGTGAAATATCGCAGAAGAAACCATCTCCTCCTCTTGATTCTTTTCGGGCTCTTGAAGTATTACCGCTAAAATCTATATAGCTAGTTCCATTATCTTGAGAACCAGCAATCATATCACCTTGTCTACCAGCACCCATAGCATAGAATTGTGTTACGATATAATTTTTGTCAATTGATTTAAAGGTGGGAGTAGGAAAACCACTCTTAGCTTCCATCGTTCTTGAAACTCCTCCATCATGTCCAATAAACATTCTTTCCGGATTGGAAGGATCGAAAACAATACAATGTTTATCCGCATGTATGTAGTGAGGATCTGTGTAGCCGCCACCCTCACCACCAATCTTGTCTGATTTTTTCCAACTTAAACCTTCGGAATAAGACCATAAAGTTATTCCAGCAACATAAATTTTTGTTCTGTCGTTTGGAACAACTGCAATAGCATGGTCATAAAATCCCTGACATCCTGCGCCACCACCTAAGCCACCACCTGGTTGTGCCATAGGATCAACTGTTGAACCGCCTGACAATAAAACAGACCATGTAATACCACCATCTGTAGTTCTGTAAACACCAGTTAAGCAACCTGCTCCAGGACCATTTGCAGAGATATAAACGTAATTATTATCTGATGGAGCGATGGCGATTTGTGTTCTACCTGCGGGAGAAAGATAAAGGCTTAGAGGTGCTGTAGCCGTTAGGTTAGTCCATGTTGCCCCACCATCATTTGATCTCCATACTTTATTCCCACCAATCACGGCATATACTAAATTATCGTCGCTGCCGAACGAAACATCTCCACTACTAGTATTTGGAGAAATAGCAGATGGTTTTGCCCAAGTTGCCCCACCATCATTAGATTCAACGAGTCCGTAATTAGCCAAGGATGCAAAAATATGTTGATCATTTGTAGGACTTACTGAAAGTTTATTTACGACAGACCATCTTTCTCCAAAATTAGGGTTTAATGGATTAATGATATCTGTTGAGGCGAGGTGCGTCCATGTAGTTCCGTGATCTGTAGATTTATATACTCCATTGCCAGGAGCAGTACCAGCAAAACCTTCTCCAGTACCCACATAAATTGTTCCGCTATTCGATTGTGTGATTGTCATGATGCAATTAAAAATATTGCCACCCGATGCTTCTCTCCAAGATGCACTAACATTCCAAGTTTCACCCCCGTCTTCACTCGTCCAAATACCTCCACCAGCTGCACCAGCAAAAATTAAGTTTGGATTTTGATTATCTACTAAAATGGCTCTTGTTCTACCCCCAGTCTGATCTGGTCCCATACTTTCCCAATTTAAACCTAGGGAACCGGCTCTACTGCCTGAGCTTTTTAGTAAAGTGGCTTGTTTTACTGCATTTATATAGTCGTTGAACTCTACCCGACCAGATTCTGTATTGGCATGCAGAAAATTACTCAGCTTTACATATTCTTCAGCAATCGTGTTTTCAGATTTTTTTTCTTTTCTTGATTCAGTTTTATTGATTGATTTCAATAAAAAAGACCCCGAAAAGAAGAGAGCTCCTGCAAATCCTAAGGAGAATAATAAAGTACTTTTTTTCATAGGAATTATTATGTTAATGTTAATTTGTCGTTTTGTAATAGCAAATATATTGAACTTTGAGTGTTGTGGTTAATAAAAATTGTCATGATTTTGTCAATTCTAAAGGTGAATAATCGAATAAATACATACCAGTATGTAAATGAGTGTATTTAGCTCCATCTCTTACCAATCTGAAAACTCACATAAGCGTTCATTAAAAAGGGTTTGTTGTCATTTCTGACCATTATGTTTATATTTCTGTAATAAATATTGGAGCTTAAGCCAACTTCTATGGCACGAATAAACTTATCGTGACTTGCCCAATCGAAGTGAAGGCCCAGTTTTAGGTGCCCACCAGGAACTATCTTTGTATCTTTAAATCCATAACGAATTCCCGCATAGCCGGCTATTTGCGGATTATTTGGAGAGTTATCCAAAAAACGGTCTGCATTGGCAGCAGAATATTTCTCAATCACTGTTTTGGTAACATCATCAGGGTCTTTTAAGCTTAGATAATAGGGTTTTTCAAATCCTAAGCTAGCACCTATCATGTATACAAAATAAACAGCCACTCCGCCACTTTTGACTGCTTTTTCAGCAATGGTTTTTCGGTAACCATAATTTAACTGTAAGGAAAAGAAATCATTTTGCTTGCCATATATATACCCATTAAAGAAGTTTTTATTAGAAGAACTGCCTTGTTGTCTTTTTTGATTTGGCGAGAAAAAATAAGAAAATTCGAGTTGTAAAATTTTTTTGTTGTGAATATTTTTAATCCAACCTTTCTCAAGGAAACCACTAATCGCATTTGTATGTATGCGAAGACCACCGCTCATTTCATGAAAATATAGGACCTCTTTAATATTTTGATCTTTGGTTTCTTTCGACTGTTGAGCAAATGCTGAACAATTTAAAACGAGGATTACTAATAATAAAATGGGTTGATTTTTCATTGCTCCACAAACATAATAAATTTTCTTCCGAAGTATCTCCTTTAATTACAATTTTATTCTTTTAATCGGCAACATATTCTATATTTGAAAAGTTTAAAAAAAATCAGAAAAAATGAGCACTTCATCATTAATATATAAAGGAAATTTGCGAACCATTTGTACGCATTTGGAATCTGGTAATCAAATAATCACGGATGCACCAAAAGATAATGAAGGAAATGGCGAAGCCTTTTCTCCCACAGATCTTACAGCCACCTCATTGGCTGCCTGTATGCTTACGGTCATGGGAATTAAGGCGAGAGCAATGGGTATCGATCTTAAGAGCACAAGGGCAGAAGTCACAAAAATAATGGTTGCTGATCCGCGTCGGATAGGTACAATTCATGTAAAAATTCATTTCGCAGAGGAGGAAGGATTAGAGATTGAAAACAATCGCGAAATTCTTCGAAGAACGGCGATAACATGTCCTGTTTATCATAGCTTACACCCGGAAATAGAAAAAATAGTAGAATTTATTTTCTAAGGCCTATGTACTGATAATTATTTTTTTGTAATCTTGCGCATTTAAAACGATAAAAAATACAATCATGATAATAGATGCTAATAAAGTAGTTTCATTGCAATATTCTCTTTCAGTAATCAACGATGATTCGACAGAAACATTTATGGAAAAAACGAATGAAGAAAATCCATTGGTGTTTATTAGTGGCATTGGAAACCTTCTGCCAGAATTTGAAAAAAATCTTTGGGGAAAAGTGGCAGGCGATTCATTTGACTTTTCACTAAGTGCTGAAGAAGGCTACGGACCGAAGGAAGACGACAAATTGGCAACACTTCCGATTGGTCTATTTTTAGATGCTGATGGCAAATTTGATGCTGAGATGATTAAGGTCGGAAATTATGTTCCGATGATGGACAATGCGGGGCATCAACATCAGGGCTTAGTGCTGAATGTTGGCCTAGAAAATATTACAATGGATTTCAATCATCCGATGGCTGGTCGAAACTTGCATTTTAGTGGAACCATCGGTTCAGTGAGAGAAGCAACTTCTGAGGAGCTTGACCATGGACATGTGCATGGCGAAGGAGGTCATCATCACTAAAATTAGCCCATAATTCTTTAGCATTACTGCTTGAATCTAATTAAGGTTATTCTTGTTTTTGAGCGATTCAATTTCTTGTTTCATATCCTGCATTAAGAGAACGATGTCATTAAAGGAGCCTTCGGTTCCTTTGTTGGCATAACTGAGGTGAAGGACAGCCTTCCAGATTTCAAGTATTTCGTCGGCTTTGATATAATATGGTTCATAGGCAAGATTGTCTGATCTCAGCACTAAGATGCCTTCTTCATCTATTTTATTGAAAACTCTTTTATAAACAATTCCTTCATTTTTTGATACAATCACATAAGTTTGTCCATCCTTTAAGTCGCTTACTTTTTCTACATATTCAGCGACCACTAAAGAACCACTGGGCAATGGGTTCATAGAATCACCTTTAATTTCAAATGCCCTGTAGGTGCTTTTTGCAAGAAAGGGCAAACTAAAGCGGGTTAGCTCTTGGATGTACTCAGGATCGGCGTATCCATTCAGATAGCCTGCTGCCGCTTTTGCAGGTACTAATTCAATATTTTCGTTACCTTCTTTATCCACGGTGATAGAGAGAATTTTTAACTTTTGATCTGTGGCTTTTGTGTTTTTGAAGATTTCGATATTCTTTGTTATTAAAGTTTCTAAGCTCACACTAAATAATTTAGTAATAACTAATAGTACTTCGTAATTTGGTTTTGCTCGTCCTTCTTCATAAGCACCGAGAAGAGATCTTTTAATATTAAGCTTTTCAGCCATTTCTTCTTGCGTAAATCCAGCTTTTTTACGTAAAAATTTGAGGTTTGCGTGTATGAATTCCATGAGATAATTTTTGCTCTAAATTACTAATTTTTTTAGGAAAACAAATAAAATAGTGAAATTATTATCCTGAATGTACTTAAATCATCTTCGTACACTTTTGCAATAAATTTTTATATTTATTGCTTAGCTGAATTGTGTGAGGTATTGACAGTGGTACCTTGTACTACAGAAAGCCCGAACTGCCGACCTCATTTCGCCATGCAGTCTTTGCTGCAGGTGTCTATTCTTGCATGGCAGGACACACCCCTAAAAATGAACTGACTTTTTATTTATACGTTTTCTGATAAGCGGCAAAATCCATGGTTAGATAGGACCCACTTCCAAAATAATGAAGAATTGGGTTGAGTTGAGCAGGTTCTAAAAAGCCCGGAACGGGTGTTAAGAGGTTGAGTTTTTCATCCAGATAGATGGTTGTTGGATAACTGAATTTACCTTGTAGCAATAAGTTAGCGAGTTCATGATAGCCTCTTGCGCCATTGGGCACAAAATTATAGGTTTTGCCATTGAAAACAATTGGTTCTTTTTGCTCCGCATTGAATTTTACAGCATAATAGTTGCTGTTTATGTATTCAACTACCTTCTTGTCGACAAAGGTGGTGGCGTCCATTTTTTTGCACCATCCACACCAATCAGTATAGGCATCTATAATAATCTTTTTTGGTTTTACTTTTGTTGCAGCTTGTGCTTGTTCCATAGTCATCCATTTGATTTTATCTTGTGCAATCGTTACGCTTGAGACAAGCAATAAAACCCAAAAAATCATTCCTTTATTTTTCATTGTACTTTTTATGTAATTTTATACAAATTTAGTACCAAAAATAGGGAAAGCTGTTAAATTAATAAAAATTATGTAATGGAGAAAATTAGGGTAGATAAGTGGCTATGGGCAATTAGGTTGTTTAAATCGAGAACCTTAGCAAGTGAGGCCTGTGATGGAGGAAAAGTAAAGATAGATGGCAATAATTTAAAGGCTTCTAAAATTCTTTTGCTAGGCGATGTGATAACAATCAAACACAACTACAATCTAAAAATTTTTAAGGTGGTGAAGCTAATAGAAAAAAGAGTCAGTGCTGTGATAGCTGTTACTTGTTACGAAGATTTATCTCCACCTGAAGAGCCTTCAGATTTTATACCTTCAGCATTTGCTCAAAGAGATAAAGGAATGGGACGTCCAACCAAAAAGGAACGAAGAAATATTGATGACTTTAGTTCGTGGAAGGATTAAAGCTTTATTGAAGCGGAATTTTAATCGTTGAGCCGATTTTCAATTCTGTATTCACAAGATTGTTAAGTTGTTTAATACCTTCAACAGTTGAACCAGCATATAGACTTGAGATAGACGTTACAGTTTCTCCTTTCTGAACCGCATGCAGTGCATATTTAATTCCATTGCTAGGCATGTTTTTTGATTCTTCAGGAGTTAGCGTCATATTATCATCAGCCGTATATTTTGAAACAGAAGAGCTAGGGATTGGAGTGTCAATTGTTTTGATTACTTTTTTCCTTTCGGTCGCTTTAATCGCTAATTTTTGACCTTTAAATATTTTAGTGCTACTCAATTTATTCCAAGTTTTAACTTGTGCTAAAGAGACATTGTATTTTTCTGAGATGCTAGAGAGTGTTTCTCCACTTTTTACATAATGGTATTTAGTAGTTGTTACATTCTCCCATGTTTCGATTGTTGTTTTCGCAGCAGGAGTTGGTGGTGTAGCAACAATAACAGAAGACTTAGGTGGCGAATAGGTCCCATTGGTATTGATGGTTTCTATAGTTGAAGGAACTGGCCTTGTTACTTGTTTGGTTGTCTCGCTTTTGATAGTCAATTTTTGACCGTATAGAAGACTAGTGGATTTAAGTTTATTCCACTTTTTGATATCTGTTAAATCAACTGCATATTTTTTTGCGATAGAGGCAAGTGTCTCCCCTTTCTTTACCACATGGGTTAATATTTTGGGAACAGTTACCCATGCATTTTCTGTAAGACCAGATGAAGTATGTGTTTGATCCATCACCATTGTAGGATCATTAATAATGAATGCTCGATTGCTTTCGAAACGAGCAAGGTATCCGATGGGTAAACGTAATGCAAAGCCAAGTTCTGAAGATGGGATGATGCCTAGTTTGAGTGAGGGGTTTAAGAATGAAATCTCTTCCTTAGGAATTCCGATAACTGATGAAATATGTGCCAATGAAACCCTATCTTGAATCATCACTGTATCAATAAAGGTGGGATTAAATATCGGTTTGGTGGCAGTAATTTTATAATCTTCATGGTAGGTCATTGCGTATACTACACCAATAAATGAGGGTACATAATTTTGAGTTTCCATTGGAAGAAAAGGTTTGATTGCCCAGAAATTTTTAACACCACCTGCATTTGCAATGGCTTTATTTACATTCCCTGGACCGGCGTTATAGGCAGCTAACGCCAATTGCCAATCTCCGTAAATGCCATACAGCTGTTGTAAATACGCAAGTCCAGCTTCCGTAGATAATCTAGGATCCATTCGTTCGTCGATATATGAATTCATATCTAAGCCTAGCATTCTACCTGTTTTGTACATAATTTGCCACATGCCGGTAGCGCCCATACGTGATTGAGCTACTGGGTTAAATGCCGATTCTATAATAGGTAAATATTTTAATTCTGTAGGCAGTTTCATTTTGTCGATATATTCTTCAAACATTGGGAAATAAACATCACCCAAACCTAGCATTCGAGAGGTATAACCTCGTTTTACTTGTGTAAAATAATTGATGTAAGTCTTGACATCATTATTGAAAGACATAGGGAATAAGGCAGGAATTTGCACTAGTTTTTTTCTGATTTGTTCATCCGTATAATTTGGATTATATGGAGCACTCACTGTAGCCGTACTTCCAAAATATTCATTTTTCTTACTGAAAGCAAAAGTGGTCAAACTATCCAAACGAGTCATCATAGGATCAATTCTTGGAAAGGCTGTCGTTATGCTCAACTGACTATAAGACAAGCTATCTTTTACTCCTTCGGCTTTTATCACCATGGTAGTATGAAGTAGCATGATGGTCACTAGCAAAGTAAATAGTCTCATGAGGAGTAATTTAGTTAGGATTTAATTGATTGTTTTATACAAAGTTAGATAAAAAAAACTTCAAATTACGGCTTCAAGCCTTTGTCTTTTTAACAAAAAGGGAAGCTTGTGTGCTAATTACTATGCAATCTATTTAGGTCGAAAACATAAGAAACAATAAGGTCTTTTGTTTGAGTTTTTTTTTTGGTTCAACGATTTGTTAGGACAACTTATTGCAATTTTTCTCTAAATAATAAATAATAACTTAAAAATCTCTAATACCACCGTTCGTATTACCATCTGTTCCTGTTCTCTGATTTCGACCATCCATATCAAATTCACTATTGCTTGCACCACCAATTTTTTCCTTCCAATTAAAATTCTGTAACTCACCTCTAGCATTACTATGCAAGAGTTCCATGCCGTTGTTGGTTAGGGTAGGGTTATAGAAAACAAAGATGATTTTTGATTGTCCATCTGGTAGCTTATAGTATTGCCAAATTTCATAGTTGTAACCACCGCTGTTATTATTTCTGCTTTTTTCATTTGGGACACCATATTGTAAATAAACTCTTCCCCTTGCCGTATTAAAACCATGTTCGATAGGGGAGCTATATTCTCTTTCTACCCATAAAACTTGTTCCTCATATTTTTTCCACGCAAATTCAGGGCTTAATGGATCAACCCCTCTCCAAAACCGACTCAAGTATTCCTTGATTAAGAGAGAATCCTTGCTTTTTGCTAAGATCTCTATATAACTAATCTCTTTGTAGGTTGATATCGGCGTGATGGAAGCCACTGAAAATTGCAAGTATGTGATGGAGGCGGTATCTAAGAATCCTTTTCCAAAATTACTTGCATTGTTGTATGTATTTATTGTCAGTGTATCCTTAATATTCACGTTTAATCTTTGAAAAAAGATTGTTTGCTTGGCAATTTCTATATTGTTTCTTTCAACGGCAACAACTTTTAGAAAATAGTTTCCCGTGAGAAGCTTACTGATATTTATGGTTTGAAGCAATGGAACAACCTCAGCCGGATTCATTTTTTTTGCTGTAGTGAAACCAGGTACTTCTTCTCCAGATTGATTGATAATTGAGGTTCTCAGGAGAAATTTGTCTTCGCCGACTATCAATTTATTAATGTTATACAATTCTGTATAAAAGCAAAGTGAATTGTTTTCGTTGCCGTAAAATTCAATCACCTTCGGCTTTAACTCGATATTATTTTTTGTGTATGCAGAAACCGATGTATTTGTGTAAAAGGTATCAATCAATTCGATATCAGAGAAAAAAACGGCGCTTGAATCAGCTAAAATTATAATATCCTCGCCAAAAAAATTCGCTTCCTCATTGGATGTATTTACATCATTAAAGTGAATTTGGAGTTTATATTTTCCTGGTAATAAATTGTATCGCTTTAAATCAATAAGGCAAAAGGCATTATCACCAGCATTTTTCATGCTTCTACTATTTAAAATAAATTTATCTGCAATAACATTACTACTATCTTTTTTTAATAAGAGCAATACTTCTACCTGAGATTTGTAGGTGCTATCTTTTTGTACCTTAGAGGATAGCTGCCACGAGGGAATCCAAGTGTATATCTCAACATAGCTTCCTACTAACTTATTATGAAATACAGCTGTGCTCACTTGTGCTTCAAAACAATAGCCTTGAAACGAAGTAAAAAGGAGACAAAATAAGAAAAAGTTTTTCATGGCTAAAACAGTAATTTTTGTGTGACGGAATTTTCTTTCGGCACCACTCTTCAAATATAACAATTATTTTTGAAATGGAATGTCGCATCCCAATAGAAGCTGGCAACGAAGTTAGATACTGCCAAAAAAATAGTTGTTGTTATCACCTTACTTAAGTCAATACTTTTAATTTTGTATTTTAAAGACATGAATATTCTCCTAGATAATCAATATTGCCCGCCAATAAGTTATTTTGCTTTGATGCTCAAGGCAGATAAAGTATTGATAGAAAAATTTGAGAACTTCGTAAAATCAAGCAATCGAAACCGCTGTCAGATTGCAGGTCCCAATGGATTGCAATTGCTCAGTATACCTATTGAAAGTGGAAGAAGTCATCGTCAATATTTTACAGATGTTCATGCCAGCTATGCAGAAGATTGGCAAAAAAACCATTGGCAAAGTTTAACTTCTTCCTATCGTCGATCTCCTTATTTCGAATTTTACGAATATGAATTAGAGGATTTATTCTTGCAAAAAGCGGCATCCATTTATACGCTAAATTCAGCTATCATCGAAAGAATTTTTTCATTGCTGAAATTGAATATTGAAGTCACTTTTACCAATACTTATGAGATTAGTTACAGTGATTTTTTTGATGCTCGAAAGTTGTATAAAGAAAAAAAATATGCGCCTATCATACCCAGTTATATTCAGGTTTTTGGCGACAGACATCCCTTCTTGAACGATATTAGTATTTTGGATTTGCTATTCAACCAAGGGCCAACTGCGAGAGAATATTTAATGCAACTTTCTAAGCAGATAGATCTTGAAAAATAGTATAGTGTCCCATCTTGTTACGGATAGGGCTTAATCAGTATTTGTCTTTCTAGCTAGAAATTCTATTTAGTTCAGATAGCACATTCATTCCACTATGGACAGCATTATTAGTGTTGATAGCATATTGAGTAAGCATGGTGAGTATGTTGAAAATACTGAAGTCTATGTCAAAATTGTCATTTAATTTTATGTACTTTCATAGCATAAAAAATGACTGAAAGATTTTTAGAGCTGAGAAATTTTTTCAAGTAAATCAACAATTAATTTTTCAATTGTTTTTTTTGGATTTACACTAAAGCTATGCTCGATTCTGTTCGCCATGATGGCACTTACCGAAACGCATTGATGACCTAACAATTTGCCAAGCGCATAGATTCCTGCGGTTTCCATTTCAAAATTAGTAATTCGATATTCTTCGTATGAAAAGTTAGAAGCTTTTTTTATCAGGTTAGGGAATCTTGGGGGCAAGCGTAGTTCTCTTCCCTGTGGACCATAAAACCCCGGACATGTTAAGGTGATTCCTCTCTGGTACTGATCGTCTATTTTTTGCATCAACGATGTTGAGCCTTTGGAAATATAGGGCACAGAAGCAGCCACACTTGTCAAAACTTCTTTTTTGAACTTTTCTAAGAGATAAGTATCTTCCACTTCATTTTCTAATAAATAGTAATTTGCTAGATTATCTAGACCGATACCATGAGATGAAATGACTACCTGATCTACCTTTAAGTCTGCTTGAAGCGAACCAGCAGTTCCAATTCTAATTATATCCAGTGATTTTTTGATTGGGTTTATCAGCCGAGTTTTGAAATCAATATTCACACAGGCATCTAATTCATTAAAGACAATGTCAATATTATCGGTTCCAATTCCTGTAGAAAGCACTGTAAGTCTTTTATTGTTTAAGTAACCAGTATGTGTCACAAACTCTCGTTTTGCTACTTTATATTCGATAGTATCAAAATGTTTACTCACTTCAGTGACTCTATCTGGGTCGCCAACAATAATGATAGTATCAGCCAACATCTCTGGACGTAGGTTCAAATGATAGATGCTTCCGTCCTCATTTAAAATTAATTCTGATTCTGGTATTGGATTCATGTTTTTTAGCTAATTTTATGCTTCGCTAATATATACCATATGCTTCGAAATTTGCAGAAAATTTTAGTCCCAATAGATTTTACCGATGTTTCATTACAAGCTTTAGAATTCGCTGCAAATATGTGTAGTAAAACAAATGCGGAATTGTATGTTTTGCACATTATAAAAAAAGTAAGCAATACCTCATCTTATCTGGTAAACATGGCAGATGATTCTGACAAGGTGAAGTTAGTGACTCAACAGATTGAT
Organism: Chitinophaga pinensis; assembly: GCA_945872405.1. GTDB lineage: Bacteria > Bacteroidota > Bacteroidia > Chitinophagales > CAMDFR01 > CAMDFR01. Next base: position 18,980 of record CAMBZT010000030.1, read on the forward strand.
GCATTAGTAATCGAAAATGAATGGCTTGCAAACATTAAGATACATACAATAGTTGGTTATGGTAAAGTTCATGAAGTGATATTCAAAATATCGACCGATAAACTAATAGATCTTATTGTGATGGGAACCAATGGAGAGATTTTTCATATGACAGACAATATGCGAAAATATGTGCTGGGAACCAATGCCTACCGAACGGCAGAAATTTCTGAAGTACCTATTATCACCATGCAAAAAGATCGGAAGCGAAAAGAGTTGAAAAAGATTGTATTACCTATCGATATTGAAGATGATAGCACCACCAACAAAGTAGAGTATGCGAAAAATATCGCTCAAATGTTTGGGGCTGAAATTCATGTGGTGGCGATGGCTGACGATGCCAATAATGACGAAAGGGCTGTTGAACGCATGGACGCTATTCTAAAGGGCGTGAAGTCAGATATTTGTCAAGCCAATATAAAAGTGATTACGAGTATCATTCATACTTCTGACATTCCTCATGATATTTTGGATTATTGCGAGCGCGCAAAAGCAGATCTAGTGGTCATTATGTGTAAGAAAACAAAAAAAATGGAAGAACTTATTTTGAATAGCGAAGAGCGTTTCATTATTAAATCATCTAAAATACCTGTGCTTAGCGTAAAGTGCAAAAATCCTTAAATAGTTCGCAGAAGTAAATCACAGCCTTCAACACAAAAAAAATGCGTTCAGTGTACACTAAACGCATTTTCATTTTATAGAAAGAGGCTTTTATAGCACTCTTACAAAGATTTAAAATTTCTTTCTTTCTCTTCTACCACCTTCTCTTTCACCCGTTGGTTTGTCGAATCCACCTGACCTTGGCTTATCGAATCCACCAGACCTAGGCTTATCAAATCCACCTGATCTAGGTTTGTCGAAGCCGCCTGTTCTTGGCTTATCAAAACCACCTGTTCTTCTGGCGCCACCGCCACCGCCGCCACCAAAACGATTATTGCCTCTCGCTCTATCATCGTCTTTGCTTACTGCCATAGTTACTAATGGTTTTTTACCTTTCGCTGCTTTTTTGTAAAAGTCTACTAAAGCCTGCGCTTCTTCAACAGGTAAAGTGGCAAACGAAAATTCGTCTAATACTTTCACCTCATCAATTTGACTCGCTTTTAAATTGCCTTCGTTCACTAAAAAATCAACGATTGTTTTCGCATTAAAGCCATCAGATTTTCCTTTGGCAATAAATACACGACCAGCGTCTCTTCCATTAGAACCCGGTCTTTCGCGTCTTTCAATTTCTGGATGATGCAAAAACTCCACATACTTATCTAACTGCAATTGATCTTTAAAGGCATATTTCAAAATAGAAGCCAATGCAATTTCAGGATCATTTTCTTCCAATATTTCTTGAGATATTTCTATGTAGTCGCTGTAGCCACTGTGCTCAATAATATTTTTGATTTTGTCTTTAATAATTTGCTTTTTAACAACCAAGACATCCTCAATTTCCGGTAATTTTTCCAAATTAATTTTGGTATTCGTAATTTTTTGTATGTACATCAAATCACTCTGTTCGCCTCTAGATACCAGCGTTACAGCAATACCTTCTTTACCAGCTCTACCCGTACGACCAATTCTGTGGATATAACTTTCAGGGTCTTGAGGTAATTGGAAATTCACAACATGCGTCAAGTCATTCACGTCGATACCTCTTGCAGCAACATCCGTTGCAACTAATACAGATACTTTATGTTTCTTCATCTTTTTCATGATTGCTTCACGTTGTGTTTGTTGAATGTCGCCATGCAAACCTTCTGCATCAACGCCTCTTTCCACCAACTTCAACACCACTTCATCCACCTCACGTTTGGTATTACAAAATACAATACCATAAAAATCTTTACTCGCATCGATGATTCTGCAAAGTGCGTCAAATCGTTCGCTGCCCTTCACTTGGTAGTATACCTGACGCACCATGTCATTGGTTTGCTGTGTACTTTCTACCTCTATCAACTCATAAGAAGTCATATAACTTTTTATCAAGCTTAAGATTTTCTTAGGCATGGTTGCAGAGAACAAAAGCATTTGTTTATCGTCGTTGGTGCTCTGTAAAATTTCTTCAATCTCTTCAAGAAATCCCATGTTCAACATCTCATCTGCTTCATCTAAAACAAAAAACTGAAGGTCATTAATTTTCAATGTACCTCTGTTAATATGGTCTTTTATACGACCTGGTGTACCGATTACAATATCAACACCTCTTGCCAAAGCATTCAACTGTTGATTCATTCCTTGTCCGCCATACACGGTCTGGATACGTAATCTTTTCGCGCCTTTCAACGATACCATCTCTTCTGCAACTTGCATCGCAAGCTCACGAGTGGGCGTTAAAACAATCGCTCTTACTGATTTGTTGCCTACCTCCACTTTTTCAAGAATCGGTAACGCAAAGGCAGCTGTTTTACCAGTACCTGTTTGTGCTTTACCTACAAGGTTTCCACCTTTGCTTAGTAAAACGGGAATGGCTTGCGCCTGAATGGGAGAGGGAGTCTCGTAGCCTTTCGCACGGATTGCCTCTGAGATAATGGCCGAAAAGCCAAAATCGTCAAATGATTTAATTTCACTCATGGTGTATTAAATTTAAAAGTTATAAAGCACCAATTTGAAGATTGTAAAAAAATGTAGCCCGCGTGTAGCATTGCATAGTCGTTATCAACTCTGTTTAATGGATCAAATGTTGGCACTTAAAATATATATAATATTATCAAACAGGGCGCAAAGGTACGGCATTTTAGGCAAACAAGCTATTTATTCCACCAGCAAAAGCATAACAATCGTTAAATCGCGTATCTATAGGTATTGTTTTATTCCTATATTTTGGGCGTGCCCCCAGTCAAAAATCCACTGGGGTCGGGTATTCCGCAGTACGCGGTACTTGCTTCATTCCCTCACGCAGCATTTTCGATTTCAATATTAAATTATCATTAATCTTGTAATTTTATATTTCATTCATCCTTTCACTCATGATAAGATTGGCAGAGCAAAAAGACTTAGTGGCTATCAATGATATCTATACCCAAGCCATTCATGCGCAAGCAACAGCCGATACCACGCCTATTCCCATGCAAGCTCGAGAGGCTTGGTTTCTGGCGCATCCAGCCAATCAATTTCCAATTTATGTATATGAAATAGATTCTAAAGTAGTGGCATGGTTATCCATCACTGCCTATCGATCAGGACGTATGGCTTTGCATCGAAGTGCCGAAATTTCTTATTATGTCGATGAACAATTTCTTCATCAAGGCATCGCCTCACAATTGCTCAAACATGCCTTAAATCAAGCATCCAAGCTACAACTTGATACTTTTATTTGCATCATTCTCGAAAATAATTTGGCAAGTATTGCACTCATGAAAAAATTTGGATTCGCGCTATGGGGCCATCTGCCTAATGTTGCGGAGTTTGATGGCCAGCGTGTTGGACATGTGTATTATGGTTGGCAATTACCGAATTTGAATTTGTAATTGAATACTTGTTGGTGAATAACACCAACAAGGGCTGAGAAGTATGATTGATGAATGAATTCAATCTCTGATTTCATAAACTAATTCCAAGGCGGGTGGCGCACCCGACTTTATTGAATCGCAATCTACCCTTAACTCCTGTGGTTGGTGTTTCCCCCAAGGTTTGTGTCCCCACAAACCTTTATTATTTATCCCTCTAATTCCAAGGCGGGTGGCTCACCCGACTTTGTCTCCTGTGGTAGGTGTTTACCTTTTCACCTACCACTTACTGCATCATTATTAAAATTTACTTCTGAGGAAATTCATACCACAATCACAAATCTCCGCGCGAGGGACAGCAACGGAAAGCCCACAGCTGCTTGCTTTTTGAAGCAGCGAGGACTTGTAGTGTATGGCCCGACCTGCCTGTCTTTGCAGGGCGCGCCCAAATAAAATAAATGCTTATTGAGTTGGCAGTTCCATGTTTTTTGGATAGCACAAATAGTATTTAATCACGGGCTTGGAGAGTACCATGATATTCAATTGGTCGCTGGCTTCTGCGATATCTACTACCTTGCCATTTTTGTTCAGGATGCCTATTCTGCCTGCATTTGGATTGTAGGCGTGGTTGCCAGTACTCTCTGTAAACACCAAATAGCCGGCATCTTCTATACTGATATCTTTCTTTCTTGCCATCGCTTTTTGCAATACATTGATTCTATCATTGGATGGCGGGGTGTCTGTAATCTCGATTTTAAAAAGCTTGCGATCGACAATGGCAGTGCAGAGTTCAGAGAGAATTAAATCGTCGGCATAGCGCCACATTTTCAAAGCACTGAATACATCGATATCGTCAAGCATCGTGAAATGATGCAAAGCTTCATCATCTGTTTTAAAAGAATCGAGCGAAATATTGTTTTTTAAGAAGTAGTTCAAATCGCTGGTGGCTGGCAGTTCTACACCTCGTTCAATCAATTGTCTGGCTCGATTAATCGCTTTGATCATCATCTGTTCTACACATAAAACAGTTTTGTGTAAATAGACTTGCCAATACATCAATCGTCGCGCAATGATAAATTTTTCGATAGAATAAATCCCTTTCGCTTCTATCACTAATTCATCATCCACCACGTCCATCATCTTTAGAATACGATCATAACCAACCACGCCTTCGCTTACGCCTGTAAAGAAACTATCGCGGGTGAGGTAGTCCAATCTATCGGTATCCAATTGACTAGAGACTAATTGATGTAGGAATTTTTTGTGGTATTTATTTTCAAAAATCTGAATAGCCAAAGAGAGTTGTAAGCCAAATTTTTTATTCAATTTTGAAATGATGATGCGTGAGATTTCTTCGTGCGAAACGCCTTTAATCAAGCAATGTTCGAGGGTATGACTATAAGGTCCATGTCCGATATCATGCAACAAAATAGCGATGAGCACACCCACCTCTTCTTCTTCAGATATCACTTGACCTTTGTCGCGAAGCGTATAAATGGCCATTTGCATCAAATGCATGGCACCCAAGGCATGGTGAAAACGAGTATGTAAAGCCCCAGGATAGACGTATTCTGTCAACCCTAGTTGTTTGATACGACGCAATCGTTGAAACCAAGGATGTTCAATGATATCGAAGATAATTTTAAATCGCACCGAGATAAAACCATGTACAGGATCATTAAATATTTTATGTTGATTTGGCATAAGAGAAATAATAGTCTTATAAATTGTTAATTTGTAGATTTGTTATGTAATAAAAGCAAAGAATACGAGTTAAGAGAATACATTAGCTTTGAAAAATTAGTACGTAATTCTACTGTAAAATTAAACAATAAACGAAATATGAGTGAAATAAATATATTATGGGCCGATGACGAAATTGATTTGTTGAAACCGCAAATCATTTTTTTGGAAACAAAGGGTTATAAAGTTAAGGCGGTGACCAATGGTCAAGATGCCATAGAAGCTTGTAGAAATGAGCATTTCGATGTGGTGTTCTTAGATGAATCTATGCCCGGATTAACAGGTTTAGAGACCTTATCAAAAATCAAAGAAATCAATAATAATCTTCCCATCGTAATGATTACAAAAAATGAGGAAGAGAATTTGATGGAAGATGCGATTGGTTCAAAGATTAGCGATTATTTGATTAAACCAGTGAAGCCGAATCAGATTTTGATGTCCTTAAAGAAGATTATTGACAATGATAGATTGGTGAGTGAAAAGACCACAAGCAACTATCAGCAAGAGTTTCAGAAGATATTTATGTCGATGCAAGACAATCATAATTTTGAATCTTGGACCGAGTTATATAAAAAATTGGTGTATTGGGAGGTGGAATTGGAGCAAAGCGAAACCAATGCAATGAGTGAAGTATTTGCGATGCAAAAGAGTGAGGCGAATACAGCTTTTTCAAAGTATATCACTAAGAATTATTTAGATTGGATAGAGCATCCAGATGCGCCAGAGTCGCCCATTTTGTCATTTAATTTATTGCCCAAAAAAGTTTTTCCTTTATTAAAACAAGAGAAACCAACTTATCTTTTGGTGATAGATAATTTGCGTTTAGATCAGTGGAAAGTGATACAGCCGTTGGTGCAAAAATTGTTTCGTCAAGTGGAAGATGAAACGCTCTATAGTATTTTGCCAACAGCCACACAATACAGTCGTAACGCCATTTTCGCGGGTTTGATGCCGGCTGATATCGAAAAACAAATGCCTCAATATTGGAAGAGCGATGATGATGAAGGTGGTAAAAATAATTTTGAAGATAAATTGTTAGAAGCACATTTGAAGCGAGTGTTTAGAACAGAAATCAAGATGCATTATTTCAAGGTAACGAATCATAAGTTAGGGGAGGAGTTGGTAGAAAATGTGATGAATTGGATGAATAATAGATTGAATGTGATCGTCTATAATTTTGTCGACATGTTGTCACATGCTCGAACAGAAATGGAAGTATTAAAAGAATTAGCAAGTGATGAGAAAGCATACAGATCATTGACAGAGTCGTGGTTTGAGCATTCAGCTTTATATGAAGCATTGAAAAAAATTGCGACCAAAGATATCAATTTGGTGATTACCACAGACCATGGCACCATACGTGTGAAGACACCATCTAAATGTGTGGGTGATAGACAAACATCCACCAATATCAGGTATAAAACAGGGCGAAATTTAGCCTACGAAGAGAGAGATGTCTTTGTAATAAAAGATCCTGCGAAAGCTAAGTTACCGAAGTCAAATATGACCTCTACATACATTTTTGCGAAAGAAGATAAGTATTTGGTGTATCAGAATAATTACAACCACTTTGTCAATTTTTTTAAAGATTCCTTTCAGCATGGGGGTATTTCATTAGAAGAAATCATCATTCCAGTAGCTACATTTGTCTCGAAATAGTTTGTCATGAAATTAGTGAAGGAAATCAATTTTCAATTAGATGAAATTGATACAGTTTGCGAACGTTTGTTGTCCTTAATAGAGCAAGTGGAAGTCGTGCTTTTAGAAGGCGAGATGGGTGCTGGTAAAACAACCTTCATGAGTCATCTAGTGCATGCTTTAGGTTCTAAAGATCATGTCACGAGCCCAACTTATTCCTTAGTCAACAAATATCTTTTAGAAGATACTTCTAAAGAAAAAAATACGATTTATCATCTCGACTTGTTTCGCTTAAAGTCATTAGAAGAAGTTATTGATATTGGTATTGAAGATATTTTGTACGGTGAGCAATTTGTCTTTATAGAATGGCCGGCATTATTGATGCCATATTACAAAAAGATGAAAGTATTGCAACTTAAATTTAAAAAAACCAATACATATTCAAGAAATATTACTATATTTATGAATGAATAGAAATATTCAAGTTTGTATAACGAGAATTAGCTTTATTGCTAAAAATGTATGAGTGAACAGTCAAAATTTTTCGGAATTACCACCAAACTAGGATTATCTCCACTTGAGTTATTACAAACAGTTGGGTCAAAGAACAGCAGTTTATTTATTGGTATGCCTAAGGAAAAGACCTTTCAGGAGCATCGTGTTAGTCTGACTCCCTATGATGTCAAAATTTTGGTTGAAAATGGTCATCGTGTCATCATCGAAACTGGAGCTGGTAAAGAAAGTTATTATAAAGACCACGATTTTAGTGAGGCAGGAGCAGAAATTTCCTATAGCACAGAGGAGGTTTTTCAAGCTGATATTCTCTTAAAAGTAGCTCCTCCAACATTAGATGAAATTCAATTATTAAAGCACGATCAAACTTTATTTTCTCCACTGCATCTCCCAACCTTAGACAAGGAATATATTGTAAAGTTAATGTCTAAGAAGATTACTGCTATTGCCTATGAATATTTGAAAGATGTGGCAGGTTCATATCCTTTTGTTCGAAGCATGAGTGAGATTGCAGGTAGTTCTGTCATCTTGATAGCTGCCGAATATTTGAGTAATACCAAGCAGGGTAAAGGGTTACTATTAGGTGGCATCGCAGGAGTGCCTCCCTCAAAGGTAGTAATACTGGGCGCTGGAGTTGTAGGAACCTACGCTGCGCAAGCGGCCATTGGGTTGGGCGCAAGTGTTACGGTATTCGACAATAATATATATAAGCTGATGCGTTTGCAAAGTCACCTTGGCTTCAGGGTATTTACATCAGTCATTTCTCCAGCGATTTTGGTTAAAGAAATGAAAAATGCAGATGTGGTTATTGGTGCCATTCATTCAGGCCAAGGACGTACTCAAATGATTGTAAGTGAAGAGATGGTGAGTCACATGAAGCCCGGCTCAGTGATTGTTGATGTTAGCAT
>CAMBZT010000031.1 GCA_945872405.1 Chitinophaga pinensis
CTCTGCCTTACATCTGCCGAGCTTGAGTATTTCTCCAAGATGCGTTTCTTTAAAAAATAATTTACCAGTTAACTCATCATATTCTTTATCGAAGGTACCGCCAGTTATAAAGATTTTTATTGCCATAGCCTAGGTGTTTTTATTGATGGAAAAGATGCATGGCCTTTTATGAAAATCGGGCTTTTCTTTTTTCCATTGCTGTATTGTTTTGGTCTGAATGAATTGTGTAGGAAGCGTTATGTCGCATGCAATGGACAATAATAACTCAGCATTACAATCATTAAGAATGCTTTCGATCAATTTGTTATTTCGATAGGGCGTTTCCATAAAAATTTGCGTGTAGCCAGATCTTATCGCTTGTTGCTCTATTTCTTTCAATTTTTTTTTCTGTGCTTCGTTTTCCACGGGTAGGTAGCCATGAAAAGTAAATTCTTGACCATTCATTCCAGAAGCGATGAGCGCCATGATAATGGAAGATGGCCCAACCAATGGGTTGACCTGTATTTCGAGCTGATGGGCTATTTTGACCACCTCGCCTCCTGGATCTGCAATACAAGGCAAGCCTGCTTCTGATAAAATACCCGCAGATTTGTTTTCTCTTATGAGCTCGAGTAAAGCCGTTTTGATAAAAGTATTTTTATTGTGTTTGTCTAGTAGGTGTAGGGTAACCTCATCAAAATTTTTGGTATAGCCAATGGACCTAAGATATCTTCGAGCGCTTCTTTCGTTTTCTACAAAAAAAATATCCAAAGATTCAGCGACATCTTTCACATAGGTGGGAATGCTTTGAACAGAATCTGCGCCCAGCGTACAGGGTAATAAAAATAAAACGCTTTCGTTACTCATATAGGGCTTAAAGATAAATATTCTGAAATTATGAATCTCAGAAAATAAATATTATATTTATAATCAGTTGAAAACTAGTTTTCTTAACCTTAAATTATTTTAATTATGACGTTAACTGTCTCCACCAACCAAATCAAGGTCCGGAATTCTCCCAATCTTGATTTTTATGTTATCCTGATTATATCGATTGCCCTTATTTTGTCTGCTGTTTTTTTCTTTGTCCCAAATTTTCTAAAAATTGCGCCCAACTTTGATTTTTCGAATGTTTTTAAAAGTCAGAACATCGTGACAACAATTTCTTTTATTCTAGTTACCTTAATATGCAATATCCTTCCTCTAGTACTTGTTTACCAATTTTTTACAAAATTCAGTTCAGAAATTATGATTAAAGAAGGCGAGCTATTTTGTGATAATGAATCCATTAGTAAAGTAAATGAGATAGAAGATATACAAGTCGTGTTTCATTTTGAAGATGATTGCTCCCATATCTGCTTTATTACGCGCGGCGAGAAGCATCTATTGCCGATGGAGCTGAGTGAAGACGAGGCATCGAAACTATATGAAGAGATTGTAAAATTAACTGGCTTTAAAAAAAATTAATGGATATAACTCTACATTAAACTTTGATTCATTTCTCTTAACTCCCAGCAACCTGCTGCTTAATCTTTGGTTTTCTAATTATAAGCAACCTGTTCTACCGCCATCCACTGGAAGATTGATGCCACAGATATAGCTTGAAGCTGGACTCGCTAGAAATGCAATTGCATTGGCTATTTCCTCTGGCTTTGCAAACCTTCTCATTGGAATTTCGAGCTGCATTTCGATGGTGATTTCGCCTGCTGGTCTTGCCGCTTTGTTGCTTTTATTCTGGATGATGGCATCTAGTCTTTCTGTTGAGGTAGCCCCAGGCAAAACATTATTTACTGTAATACCAAATTGAGCAAGTTCGGAAGCTAATGTTTTGCTCCAGCTTGCAACTGCTCCTCGTATTGTATTGCTGACACCCAAGCCTTGTAATGGTATTTTTACTGACGTTGAAATGACATTAATAATTCGACCATACTTTTCTACTTTCATTCCTTCAAGCAATTCTTTCACCATGATATGATTACAAATCAGATGATTAGAAAAAGCAGATAAAAAATCTATCTCTTCAGCATCGATAGCAGGTCCTGCAGGGGGTCCGCCTGTGTTATTGACTAAGATGTGGTAATTTTTTTTTGTATCTATTAAGTATTTATTGACTGTTGCTTTGAGCGCTTCAGGATTTGAAAAATCTGCCACTAAAAAGTCGTGCTTCTGAGATGGCGTAACGGAGAGCTCATTTAAAGCAGCTTTTAGTTTGTCTTCGTTTCTTGCAAGCAAAGTTACATTAGCTCCTAATGCAGCTAACTCAATTGCAGATGCCTTCCCAATGCCTCCGCTACTTCCGCAAACCATTGCATTCATATTGTCGAGTCTGATATTCATTTTGATCTTTTTATAGGGTTGAGAATAAAATAAAATTATTGAAGATTACCAGATTTTTTCAAAATCAGAACTGTTGTAAAAATGTCTGCGGTTGAAAAAACTACTTTTATTCAATTTGAAATTTAAAAATAACTGATCCTTAGAAAATATTTTTTTAAGACAGGAAAAGGGTAAAAGAAATAGAAAAAACAAAATACTTAAAATAACAAAGCGATTGAGCTTGCCGAGGAACATTCCTAACCTTAGCCAACCTTGCAAAAAAAAAGATGCGAATGATTCAAAAAAAATACTTAATAAAAAAATACAAATCGATGCAATAAGAAACAATTTTGGAAACACTCCTTGTTTCTGCTTAATAAAAATAAAGTAGAGACAAATCACTATTGCTATAACACAAATGATTGTAATATCTTTAAGGGTTTTATTAAATTTCATGTTATTAAAATAAGGAATAAACAAAAGGAGCAACAACGCCTCCAGGAGTTAATAAAAGCAATGCACCAAGAATCAAAAAAATCAGAATCAATGGCATTAACCACCATTTTTTTCTTTCCATAAAGTATTGAAATATGTCTCTAATGAATTCCATTTTTACTTTCTAAATATCGTATTATTAATTACCAATAAGTCCATGTCTGTGCTTTCAAAACAATGAAAAGCTTGTTCAGCATTCATTACAATTGGCTCTCCGCGAACATTAAAACTAGTATTTACCAAAACTGCACACCCTGTTTCCCTTTTAAACTCATGTAATAATAAGCATAATAATTTATTCTGCTGTTGGTTTACTGTCTGCACACGAGCAGAAAAATCAACATGAGTGATAGCCGGTAAATCAGACTTCACGAAGTTCAGTTTATCTAGGATGTTGTACTCCTCAAAGTGCGGTGGTAATTCTCTCTTACTTTTTTCATTCAAGAGAAAGGTAAAAGTCATAAATGGCGACGGATTACTTACTTCAAAATATTGAGCTGCATCTTCTTCGAGTACTACTGGAGCAAATGGTCGAAAGCCTTCTCTCTTTTTTATTTTTGAGTTAATTTTTTGTTGCATGTCAATTACCGTCGCACTTGCAAGAATGCTTCTATTCCCCAAAGCACGAGGTCCCCACTCCATGCGACCTTGCACCCATCCAACAACTTTACCTACGGCTAATTCTTTTGCTATAGTCTCCAATAATTCCTTTTCACTGTAGTCATGATAGCTATTAGATGATTTAGTCTGGCAAAGCAGGTTTAGCTCGTTTTGGCTAATGCAATAACCTAGATAAGGATTAAACTCGCTCCAATCAATTCTTTTTTGATCATAATAAATATAGTAGGTGGCTAATGCAGCTCCTAATGCACCACCAGCATCTCCTGCTGCGGGTTGAATAAAAATATTTTCAAATATTTTGCTATTCGCTAAGTTACTGCTAGCAACACAATTAAGTGCAACTCCCCCACTAAGACAAATGTTTTTGGAGCCTGTCAATGTCTTGGCGCTTTCACAAATATTGAGAACTATTTCTTCAGTTACAATTTGTAAAGCACATGCAAGCGCAGCATGGCTAATTGTTATTTCATCGGTTTCTTCTCTTCTCTTGATGCCAAAAAGTTGTTCCCATTGCTGATATTTCACCATCGTGAGTGCGTACTGAAAAGAAAAGAAGGACATGTTTAAACTGTATGAACCATCATCTAAGGATAAAATTAGATGCTCTTTTATTAATCCATAGTATTGAATCACTAACTCGCTTTTTCGTGAAGCAAAGGGAGCAAGGCCCATGACTTTGTATTCGGCACTGTTCACCTTAAAACCCAAAAAATAAGTAAACGAGGAATACAACAAACCTAAGGAATTCGGAAAATGTATTTCCTTCAAAATTTCTATCTTTTCTTTTGTGCCGTGACAAATGGTAGTAGTTGCCCATTCGCCGACACCATCAATTGTTACTATAGCAGATTCTTTGTAAGGCGAGGTATAGTATGTGGCTGCAGCATGTGACAGATGATGCTCAGTAAAGAGCAATTTGGTATTCTTAAAATCAATTTCTCCAATGGTTTTAAGTTCTTTTCGTAATAAGGATTTGAGAAACAACTTTTCTTTTAGCCAAATAGGTAAAGACGTCACAAACAACACAAATCCTTTGGGCGCAACTGAAATGAATGATTCAAGTATGCGCTCAAATTTTAATAAAGGTTTATCATAAAAGGTAATAGCATGTATATCTTTTAAATGAATATTAGCGGTGGATAAGCAATATTGAATAGCATTTATTGGAAACGAAGAGTCGTTTTTAACTCTCGTGAACCTTTCTTCTTGCACGGCTGCTACGATGGTAGAGTCTTTGAGCAAAACTGCTGCAGAATCGTGATAATATGCTGAAATACCTAATATATACATTGTTGCAAAATTAACTTTTTCAGAAGATAAGATGACAATCAATTATTTTTGTATCAAAAATCAAAGAAAATGATGTTAGTTGAAAAAATAAATGCAGATTTAAAGATAGCAATGTTGGCGAGAGACGAAATTTCTTTAAGAGGAGTTAGAGCAATAAAAGCCGCCATTCTTCTGGCACTCACAGAGTCTGGCGCAAGTAAAGAATTATCAAAAGAGAAAGAAATAGCTATCTTACAAAAATTGGTAAAACAGCGAAGAGATAGTATAGCTATTTTTGACCAACAGAACAGAAGTGACTTGTCGGCCAAGGAAAAGGAGGAGGTTGCTGTAATTGAGAAGTATTTACCTACTCAGATGAGTGAAGAAGAAATTTCGATGCAAGTAAAGGATATTATTGCTTCTACTGCCGCTGTGGGGATGAAAGATATGGGTAAAGTGATGGGCGCAGCCAGCAAGGCAATGGCAGGCAAAGCTGATGGCTCTCTGATTTCACAAGTTGTAAAAAAACTATTGGCTTAAGTGACTAAATATTTTTTCATTAGAAAATAAATTATGGTTTTAGATGTCTTATTTGCAATCATTTTTATTGCAGGATTTTATTACGGATACCAAAAAGGAATTGTAAATACAATATTTAGTATTTTAGGATTTGTTCTTGGAACTTTAATACTTACAAAATTCAATGAAAGAATGATTATTTATCTTGGTCATCATTCTAGTATTAATCCGGCATATTTACCTGTTCTATCAATACTTGGATTAGTAATTTTTATTGCACTTTTTTTTAAATTGATGAGTTGGTCTTCAGAACAGCTACTCAAGTCTTTTAGTCTTACCAGTGTGAATAGAATTATAGGTGGTGCTTTATTTTCTACCTTGGTTACTTTTTTGTTTAGCACCCTACTTTGGTATGCCAATCAGGCGCATTATATCGAAGAAGAAACCAAAGAAAAGTCGTTTACCTATTCATTTGTTCAACCTTTATCACCAAAGTTTACAGATGCTTTTGGAGCAGCAGTTCCTGCTTTTCAAAATATGTATTCCAATATGAGTAACGAGATGGATAGTGTGAATGTCAAAAACCAAATTAAGAACTCAAAATAAATGGTGCGAAAATCTATGCCCTACATTTTAACTATACAATTTCATGGTTCTAGTTCTCGATAATTTTGATTCGTTCACTTACAATTTAGTTGATTATTTACATCAGATAAATCAGGAATCTTTCGTACTCAGAAATGATGTTAGTATGCATGAGATAGCCTCACATGAATTTGATTCAATTTTGTTATCACCAGGACCATGTACTCCTAAAGAAGCAGGTGTGATGAATGAAGTTATTGAAAAGTATTATTTGACCAAACCCATTCTAGGTATCTGTCTGGGTCATCAAGCTTTGGCTGAGTTTTTTGGTTGGACTTTAAAAAAAGCATTCAAGCCGATGCACGGCAAGACTTCCAACATAACACATCAAGAACATTTTTTATTTCAACAAATCCCTAATCCCTTTCCTGCTATGAGATACCATTCTTTGGTGATGGAGTCAATGGAATCAAAAGAAATTGAAGTAATCGCTATGACAGAAGTTTTTGAAGTAATGGCTTTAGCGCATAAGCGGCTGCCTATTGCTGGTTTTCAATTTCACCCAGAGTCCATATTAACAGTTGATGGTTTGGTTCTTCTAAAAAACTGGTTCAATTGGATCGAAAGAAAAGCAAGTTAGAGAGCTAAAAAAAATAAAGGAAATAAATATCTCATCTTTGTTTTATTATCTTTAGCAATTCAAATAATGACATGGATTATAAAATCAGAAATGTAAAAGGTTTTCGTTATATCGATGAAGGAGAGGGTGAAGTGCTCTTGCTGCTCCATGGGTTATTCGGTGCCCTGAGTAATTTCAAAGCAATTATTGATGAATTCTCCACACGCTATAGGGTTGTAGTGCCTATTCTTCCATTGTTTGAGCTAGAAGTAGTGAATAGTACTATCGACGGACTAATGGAATATGTAGAAAGTTTTATCGAGTATAAAGGACTTACTAGGCTGAATATATTAGGTAATTCTTTGGGTGGTCACATTAGTTTGTTGTACACTTTAAAGCATCAATCAAAAGTACATAGACTTATTTTGACTGGAAGTTCTGGTTTGTTTGAAAATAGTATTGGCGATTCTTATCCTAAGAAAGGAGATTATGAATTCGTGAAGGCAAAAACAGAATACACTTTTTTTCATCCTGAAACGGCAACAAAAGAACTCATTGATGAAGTTTTTGAAATAGTAAATAACCGTGAAAAAGCTATCCGAGTTTTATATATTGCAAGAAGCGCAATTCGGCATAATGTTAGAGAAACCCTAGATACCATTACTATTCCTGTTAAATTGATTTGGGGTCGTGAAGATAAGATCACTCCATTGTTTGCGGGAGAGGAGTTCATGAGGATTTTACCTAATGCTGAATTATCAATTGTTGAAGAATGTGGCCATGCACCCATGATGGAATATCCAGAAACTTTTAATAAAATTCTAGATACTTTCCTAGCACAGCAAGCCTAACCAAGAGTATCATTGCTATTTATCCTATCAAAATCTGACTTATTTAGACCTATATTTATTAGTTTTGTATCTAACAAATTATTATGTCGGAAAATAGAACAGAAGTAGCGAGCCTAGGAGAATTTGGATTGATTCGTCATCTTACAGACTCTTTTGTAAATGGTCATCATTCTACCATAAAAGGAATAGGAGATGATGCTGCAGTCATTCAATATCAAGACGAAAAGGTAACACTTATAAGTACTGACCTGCTTCTTGAAGGCATACATTTTGACTTAATGTACTGCCCTCTGAAACATTTGGGCTACAAGGCTGTTGTGGTAAACCTTTCGGATATTTATGCTATGAATGGCACTCCAAAACAGATTACGCTTTCCATTGGAATTTCTAATCGCTTTTCTCTAGAAGCTTTAGACGATTTTTATAATGGGGTGAAGGCGGCTTGCAAGGCATATAATGTGGATTTGATTGGTGGAGATACTACCACCTCATTAAAGGGTTTTGTTATAAGCATTACCGCAATTGGCGAGGCAGATAAAAACAAGGTGGTATATAGAAACGGTGCTAAAGAAGGTGATTTAATTTTTTTAACTGGTGATTTGGGCGCTGCGTTTATTGGACTTCAACTATTGGAAAGAGAAAAACAATTATTTAAAGAAGACCCTAATATTACTCCGGATTTAGATAATCAGGATTACTTAGTTGGACGGCAGTTAAAACCTGAAGCCCAAAAAACTTGTATTGAAAAATTAGCTGAATTAAATATTGTGCCTTCCTCCATGATTGACGTTTCAGACGGCTTGTCATCAGAGATGTTTCATATCTGCACTCAGTCTGATGTTGGTTGCCTATTGTATGAAGAACAGATTCCTATAGATGCGGACACATACGAAACAGCTTTAAAATTCAATTTAGACCCCATTACGTGTGCTGTTAATGGCGGTGAAGATTATGAACTTTTGTTTACTGTTACTAAGGATGATGCTCAAAAGTTATATGGCTTGTTTGGGATGAAATGTATAGGGCAAATCACCAACAAAGACAAAGGATTAATTTTAGAGAGTAAGGCAGGAATGAAGCATGAATTGAAAGCCCAAGGATGGAACATAGCAGATACTTTATAGTAATATTGAACTAGATCAATTTTGATAAATATGAAAGATAAGATAGAACAAATCATACAGGATACTTCAGCCATTCTTATAAAAAACAATGCGCAACTTGAGGAATTCAGAATAAAATATTTGGGAACGAAAGGTGTGTTGAAAGATATGTTTGATGCTTTTAAACTCGTACCAAATGAAAACAAGAAAGAATATGGACAATTGTTAAATGTTTTAAAGAGTCATGTAGAGTACATTTTCAGTACCAACAAGGAAGCGTTAGAAGTATCTGCAGAAAATAGCGTTGTCGACTTTGATGTCACGATGCCCGGAACGCCACTCGAGTTAGGAGCAAGACACCCCATTAGTATCATCAAAAACGAGATGATTGAAATTTTTGCGCGCATTGGTTTTGCTGTTGCAGAAGGTCCAGAAATTGAGGATGATTGGCACAATTTCACAGCATTGAATACACCCGAAGATCATCCAGCAAGGGATATGCAGGACACATTTTATATCAACGAAAATACTTTATTGCGAACACACACTTCACCTGTTCAGATTCGTCTAATGGAAAATGAAGCTCCTCCCATCAGAGTAATTACACCGGGAAGAGTCTACAGAAACGAAACCATTTCTGCTCGCGCTCATTGTACTTTTCATCAAGTAGAAGGATTGTATATCAATGAAAATGTCTCGTTCGCCGATTTAAAACAAACCCTTTTATATTTTGCTAAAGAAATGTTTGGACAGAATGTAGAGATTCGACTTCGACCGTCTTTTTTCCCTTTTACCGAACCTAGTGCGGAGTTGGATATCACCTGTTTTATTTGTGACCGCAAAGGATGTCCCGTTTGTAAAGGCAGCGGGTGGGTAGAAATAGGTGGTTGTGGAATGGTGGATCCAGCTGTGCTACAAAACTGTAAAATTGATGATCAAAAATATACTGGATTCGCTTTCGGCATGGGCATTGAAAGAATTGCGCTATTAAAGTATGGCATTGATGACATCAGATTATTTTATGAAAATGATGTGCGCTTTTTGAAGCAGTTCGGATCATAAGTCTCCCCCAAATTATTGTTTTGTATGAGTGAAGTAGTTCATTCAACTTATAGACTGAAGGCTGAGGACTTATTCACCTGCACCACTATTGGATGGCAGGCTCAATGACAAAACCAACTAGTGTCTGTTACCTTCAGTCCTTATTATTCCAGAAGCATAGGCGAAATTCAGCTTTAAAAAATAAGTGATATTATAGAGAAGATTATACAACTCAACCACATTCACAATTCATTAACTGAAATGTTTGATTCGTGACGTTTCTTTCTAGAAAACAGACTATTCACTCTTGAGATAAATCACGTATTACTATGGAATTTTATTCACCAAGTAATCCCAAAACCTCGAAATAGCTGATGATTTTACGTTTGAGCAGTCCTTCTTGTTCTCTCAATTTTCCTTTAGGAATATTCTCTAGAGTGTCATAATGAGGCCAGCCATCTTTATCGAAACCAGCAAATTTAAAATAGCCTTCATCTTCAAAAAGAGCACAAATCGCGATATGCATTAAATCTTGTTTTTCCTCTTTTGTGTAGGACTCCCTGACTTCGCCTAATTCATTAATACCTATAATCATAAGTACGGCGTTGATATCGGGACGTTTGCCAAAATTAGTATTCACATACTGACGTACTTTTAGCCATTTCAGCATCGACTCCTTTTCTTCCTCTGTCTTATTTTCGTTTAATAAAGGCATGTTGAATAATTGAATGCGTATTTGTTCTTTACTTAAAAATCAGAAACAAATGTAATTAAAAAGGCAAATCGTCTTCGATAGATTCTTTTAAAGGTCCTGAACTTGTGGAAGTAGAAGTTGGTACCGTAGAGTAATCGTTTGCATCATGAGAATCCAATGGCTTTTTTGGAACAACTGATCCCGCTTCTTCCATCACTGGATTTTTTTCAACTTTCCAGCCTTGAAGACTTACATAATATTTTCCTTGATACTCATTACCACGAATATTAAAACTTACCTTAACAAAATCGCCTATTGCCAATGAGTCAATGATGTCTGCACGATCCTTTGTCATCTCAAACTTAACTTGTTGCGGATATTGTTCTTGCGTGGTAATAACAAATTCTCTTTTTGAAAATCCACTTGTGAAAGTTTGTGTTTCAAAAATTTCTTTTATGGTTCCGGATATTTCTAATGCCATTTTATTTGATGGTTTGTGTTAATTAATTATTATTTACAAAGTTACTTAAAATAATCAAAATTAGCTTAAGAAGAACTTGCTTTTCAACTTACTTTTACAAACGGATTAAACCTAGATTTCTGTGGGCCATAAAACCTTTATATTCTATTCATTTTAGGCAAATACCTTATGAACAAGCGTATATTATTGGCTCTTCATTTTTAATTCAAACTCTATGAATTACCTTTGAAGCCAAATTAACAATTTAAATTCTATTCACTAAAATCAGATTCATTATGTACGGAGAATTACAACAATACTTAACCAATGAGTTAAGGGCTATTGAAGAGGCAGGTTTATATAAAAGAGAAAGAATTATTAGCTCTGCGCAGGATGCAGAAATAACTTTGAATGATGGGAGAAGAGTGTTAAATTTTTGTTCGAATAATTATTTAGGATTGTCTTCCCATCCAAAAGTTACTACTGCTGCTAAAGATGCCATCGACACCCATGGATTTGGCATGTCATCTGTTCGATTTATTTGCGGCACACAAGACATACATAAAACTTTAGAAGAGAAAATCGCTGCTTTCTTAGGAACTGAAGATACCATACTTTATGCAGCTGCCTTTGATGCGAATGGAGGTGTATTTGAACCTTTATTTGGAGAGGAAGACGCTATTATTTCTGATTCATTAAATCATGCGTCAATTATTGATGGCGTTAGGCTTTGCAAGGCTAAAAGATACCGCTACAGTAATAATGATATGACTGAATTAGAAAACTGTTTGAAAGAAGCCACTGCACAACGTTTTAAAATAATCGTTACTGACGGTGTTTTTTCCATGGATGGCTATGTAGCTCAATTGGATAAAATTTGTGACCTGGCAGACAAATATAACGCCTTAGTGATGGTTGATGAATGTCATGCCACCGGATTTATTGGAAAAACTGGCCGAGGCACAATTGAGTTAAAAAATGTCATTGGCCGCGTCGATATTATTACAGGAACTTTGGGAAAGGCATTGGGTGGAGCAATGGGAGGATTTACTACGGGTAGAAAAGAAATTATAGATATCTTGCGTCAACGTTCACGACCTTATCTATTTTCAAATTCATTAGCGCCAAGTATTGTAGGTGCATCAATTGCTGTACTTGATCTCTTGAGCGAAAGTACTACCCTAAGAGATCAACTCGATTGGAATATTAAATATTTTAAAGAAGGAGTAAAGAAAATGGGGATTGCCTATAAAGATGGCGAGAGTGCCATTGTTCCTATTATGCTCTACGATGCTAAGCTTTCGCAAACTTTCGCAAATAAATTATTAGACGAAGGAATTTATGTGATCGGATTTTTCTTTCCAGTGGTGCCTAAAGAGCAAGCAAGAATAAGGGTGCAATTATCAGCAGCGCATACTAAAGATCACTTAGATAAGGCTTTGGCCGCCTTTGAAAAGATTGGAAAAGAGTTGGGGGTAATAAGCTAATTTTTGATTGCTCCGTATTCGCAGTTGTTGAGGATTGGCCAATCCATGCATTGATTTTTTCAACGGCTTCATCTAGAACAACAGATGGATGCATAATTTCTGTTTCAATTACATTCATCCTAATATTCTCTTTGTTTACAAAGTAGAATAAAAATGGTTTGTTATTAACCAAATATAATTTAGCATAAGACATTCTGTTTTTATCAGTTTCCTTTCTTTTGAATCCTCGGAATATTTTGTATTCTGGATAAACAAATTTATCTACTTCCATTATCATGGTAAATTCGCCATATCTCAACAAAGAAAAATACTTTATCAGCAAATCAATACCAGTTATAATTGGACCAATAGAAATAATATACAATAAATCTGTAGATGTAGCTCTATCAAGTTTAGCACCCGAAACACGTAGGGTCATATTGTTTTGTGAAGCCCAAAATAATATGAGCGTACCTAATACGAATGCTCCAAGAACAACCACCAGACTCTCTGTTTTGTAGTTTCTCAATTTTATCTCTTTCATTTTAAATTTATTTTTAGACAATATTAGGATAAAAAATAAGATAGCAATCTCAGTGAGCTGCTAAATATGCTTTGAATTTTCGATAGCGATAGCAACGTAAAGCCCGCAATGACGACGAAAGGAGGAAGGAGGACTTGAAGTGAATAGCGCGGTGGCTTGCCAATCGCCCAAAAAACATGGACATAAAAAAACCTTCGATCAACGAAGGTTTTTTGTATAATCACTTTATAGATTTAGCTACAACCAGAGGTTGAGCCGCAAGTTTCACAATAATAACATGTGCCTCTCCTCACAGTCATATTGCCACATTCTCTGCAACTTGGTGCTGATCCATCGCCATAAATATTACCCATTTTTACTGGTGCTAAAATTACTTTAGTAGTCATCTTTAGAGTATCAGATTTTGGTTGTGACACTGCGGGTCCAACTGCCTCAACGCTAGATGCGTGCGGTTGTTCCATTTGTAAGTTATCCCCTGCAATTTCTGTGGTTAAATCAGATGTGTCCTGTTCTTTGGATGCCAATTCAGCCGGAGTGATATGTACTAAGTCCGTTCGTCCTAAATATTCAAAAGCTAGTAATCTGAATATATAATCGATAATAGATGTTGCATTCTTTATGTTTGGATGATCTACTCGACCACTTGGCTCAAAACGAGTAAAAGTAAACTTGCTTACGTATTCCTCCAACGGAACTCCGTATTGCAATCCAATAGAAACAGCGATAGCAAAGCAGTTCATCAATGATCGGAATGCGGCACCTTCTTTATGCATGTCAACAAATATCTCTCCCAAAGTTGCGTCGTTGTACTCTCCCGTTCTTACAAAAACGGTTTGTCCATCAATCTTTGCTTTTTGCGTAAATCCATTTCTCTTATGTGGCAATTGTTTCTTTTGGACGATACGTGATAACTGTCTCATAAATTTAGTATCGCTCGAGTCGTTAATCAATCTCACTGCTGCTTCTAATACTTGTTCAGGTGTTAAATCACTATATTCAATCTCTTGCTTTTTATTTCCTTCTGCTGCTTTGGTGTCTGCAGCAGTTACCTTATCTTCCTCCTCATCTTTTTTATTTGCCAATGGTTGAGATAACTTACAACCATCTCTATATAATGCGTTGGCTTTGATACCAAGTTCCCAACTTTTTAAATAGCATTCTTTAATGTCATCAACAGTCGCCTCGTTCGGAAGATTGATTGTTTTAGAAATAGCACCTGAGATGAATGGTTGCGTGCTTGCCATCATTCGAATATGTCCCATTGGATGAATAAATCTTTGTCCTTTTGAGCCACACTTTCCGGCGCAATCAAACACTGAATAATGTTCTTCCTTAAGATGTGGAGCGCCTTCTATGGTCATTGTGCCACAAACATATTCATTAGCTAGTTCAATTTCATTTTTTGTGAATCCAAGTTCTCTTAACAAGTTAAATTTAGAATCCTTGTATTGATCTTGAGTGAAGCCTAGTCTTTTTAAAGTTTCTTCTCCAAGGGCATGAACATTAAATGCGAAACTGATATCGAAGACACCAGCCATTTGGTTTTCGATTTTCTCTATTTCAACTGCGTTTAAACCTTTGCTTCGTAAGGTATCATAATTGATATGTGGTGCTTTTTCTAATGATGCGTGACCTTTTGCATAATTCACAATTTCTTCTACTTGAATTGGTGTATAGCCCAAATTTTCTAAGGCTTTTGGTATTGAATGATTGATGATTTTGAAGTAGCCACCACCAGATAATTTTTTAAACTTTACTAATGCAAAATCTGGTTCAACACCTGTGGTATCGCAATCCATAACCAATCCTATTGTTCCGGTAGGAGCAATAACGGTTGATTGAGCATTTCTGTAGCCATATTTTTCTCCTAATTTCACTGCGTCATCCCATGAGTTACATGCTGCTTTCAATAAATAATCTGGGCAATATTGCGGATTAATTCCTTGTGGAATGGTTTCTAAACCCTCGTATGCATCAACATCAGCGTTATAAGCAGCATATCTATGATTACGCATTACACGCATCATGTGTTCTTTATTTTTTTCGTAGCCTTTGAAAGTGCCTAATATAGAAGCCATCTCAGCCGACGTTTTGTAGGCAGTGCCCGTCATAATTGCAGAAATCGCACCACCGTATGCTTGCGCCTCTTCACTGTCATAAGGAATTCCTGAAACCATTAAGACGGAACCTAAATTTGCGAATCCCAAACCTAGTGTTCTATATTCATAAGATAATTGGGCCACTTCTTTTGAAGGGAATTGGGCCATCAATACTGAAATTTCAAGGACCATTGTCCATAATCTTGACATGTGCTCAAAACCTTTTACATCAAAGGTAAGAGTCGCATCGTTATAGAACTTTCTAAGATTTATGGAGGCTAGGTTACAAGCTGTATTATCTAAGAACATATACTCTGAACATGGGTTTGATGCATTGATACGTCCCCCTTCAGGACAAGTATGCCATTCGTTGATGGTTGTATCATATTGAACACCTGGATCTGCACAACTCCATGCTGCTTGTGCGATGTCTCCCCATAATTTGTCAGATGGAATTTCCTTCATTGTCCTACCATCCGTTCGCGCTTTGGTCTCCCAATTTTTTCCTTCTTTTAAGGCTCTGAAAAAACTATTAGGAATACGAACAGAATTGTTAGAATTTTGACCTGCAACAGTTCTGTAAGCTTCACCTTCGTAATGAGAGTCATAGCCAGCAGCAATTAGCGCTTTTACTTTTTCTTCTTCTTTCACTTTCCATGAAATGAATTCTTCAATTTCTGGATGGTCTAAATCAAGACAAACCATTTTAGCAGCTCTACGAGTAGTACCGCCAGATTTGATAGCCCCAGCAGCACAATCACCTATTTTTAAGAAGGACATCAAACCAGAAGAAGTACCTCCGCCAGATAATTTTTCGCTAGCACCACGTATCGTAGAGAAATTCGTACCCACACCAGAGCCATATTTAAAGATTCTTGCTTCTCTAGTCCACAAATCCATGATACCACCATCATTTACTAAATCATCACCTACAGAAAGAATAAAACAAGCATGCGGTTGAGGTCGTTCGTATGCAGAGCTCGACTTGGTTAGTTTCTCTGTAGCAGGATCTACATAATAATGTCCTTGGGGTTTGCCTTTAATTCCATAGGCAGTGTAAAGCCCTGTGTTAAACCATTGCGGAGAATTCGGCGCTGCCAACTGACCTACTATTGAGTAGGAAATCTCATCATAAAATTTTTGTGCATCATCTTTTGATGCGAAGTAGCCATATTCTTCTCCCCATTGTTTCCAACAATCTGCCATTCGATGCGCAACTTGTTTGATGGAATTTTCACCACCTAGTGAGCCGTCGGCTTGTGGTACGCTTGCTTTTCGAAAATATTTTTGAGCTAAAATATCTGTGGCTACTTGCGACCATTCTTTTGGTACTTCTACATTAGGCACACTAAAAACTAGCTTACCGTCAGGATTTTTAATCTCCGATGTTCTGTATTCATATTCAAATAAGTCGTATGAACTTTTTCCTTCTTTGGTAAAATATCTTTCTACCTTTAATCCTGTTGGTTTCGCCTTAGTGTTTGCCATTTGTAATATATATTTGGGTCGTTTAATTGTGTTATAATTGAAATTCCAATCTTTTCACATACAAATTTATATTTGAATGAAATTAAATAACAGAGGCAATATCCACATCGCACTATGTTAGTAGTCGGAAGCCTTTGTTTTTGCACTAAAGAGGGACGTGGATAATTAAATATTTGAAAAATTAACCAACACTATTGCATTAATAAAAGAATTGTTTTATCTATGGCAGGAGGGTAAAATTTGAATAAAAAAGAGGCAAAAGCCACAATTGTTTATAAAGATGAAAAGCGTATATAAAAAGATACAAGAGAATGTCCAAAAAGAGCAAAAAATGCTCGGTGTTTTAATAGATCCCGACAAGTGTAATATGCGGAAATTATCTGATGTATTAAACCTATGTAGGCTACACAAGGTTGATTTTATTTTAGTGGGTGGAAGCTTACTTATGCAAAATCGTTTTGAAGAAGTTATAATTGCCTTAAAAAAACAAAAAGAAATACCTATTATCATCTTCCCAGGAAACGGATTTCAAGTTAGCTCAAAAGCAGATGCGATTTTGTTCACTTCTCTTTTATCAGGAAGAAATCCTGAATATTTGATTGGTCAACAAATGCAAGCAGCACCACATATACGAGAAGCAAATATTGAAAGTATTGGCACCGCTTATTTACTTATTGAAAGCGGTAGTCCTACTTCTGTTTCCTATATAAGCAACACCCAGGCTATTCCAGCTAACAAGTCTGACATTGCGGTGGCAACAGCCATGGCGGCTGAAATGATGGGTATGCAGATGATATATCTAGAAGCAGGTTCTGGAGCAAAAAATCCAGTGAATGATGACATGATCAGACAAGTTAAAAAACACATAAAGCTACCTCTCATTTGTGGTGGTGGTATAAACGATATTGAAACAGCATTTAGTAAATACAACGCTGGAGCAGACATCATTGTGATAGGAAATGGCGCAGAAAAAGATGTGAATCTAATAGGGGAAATTGCTCAAGTGAGAAAGAGGTTTACTCCTGTGAGACAAAAGAAATAATTTAAAATAAAATGAGAATTAACACGTGCAAGGAATTGTTTTAAAATCAACCGGTAGTTGGTATGTTGTGCGGATTCCATCTGGCGAGGTGGTGAATTGTAGACTGAAAGGGAAAATTAGGCTCTTGGAACTGAATACCACGAATCCTATTGCTGTTGGCGATGTTGTAGAAACGGAAAATGAGGATACAGAAATTGTAATCTCTAAGATTTACGACCGAAAAAACTACATAGTTAGAGAATCGCCAAAGAAAAAATATGCAAGACATATTATTGCGGCAAACATTGATCAACTTTTTCTAATTGTAACAATTGCTTCTCCGCGAACCTCTACTGGATTTATCGATCGATTTTTAATGACTGCTGAAGCCTATCATATTCCAGCTTCAATCATTATCAACAAACAAGATACCTACGATGACATTGAGTTAGAAAAACAAGCAGAAATGGTGGAGATTTATGAGTCAATCGGTTATCCGTGTCATCTAGTTTCGGCGATAAATACAGATCATATTCAACTTTTAGAAAAGCTACTCAACCATAAAATCACACTTTTCTCAGGACACTCTGGAGTAGGGAAAAGCACCTTAATTAATGCATTTAACCCCTTGCTAGATCTAAGAGTAGGTGAAATTTCTAACAAACATGATAAGGGAATACACACCACCACCTTTGCTGAAATGATTGTACTCGATGAAAACACTTATATTATTGATACTCCCGGCATTAAAGAGTTCGGTATTATGAATTTTGAACTTGAAGAAATAGGTCAATATTTTAGGGAAATAAAAGAACGGATGAATGATTGTCAATTTAATAATTGTTTGCATATTGATGAACCTAATTGTGCCGTAAAAGAAGCCGTGGAACAAGGTAAAATACATTCGGAACGGTACTTTAATTACGTGAGTATTTTAGAAGGATACAAAGAAAATTTCAATTATTGGGAAAGGAAAAGTTGACCTCAACTCTCTTTGTCCACTATCACTTTTAAATATAAAAACATGAGTCAACAAGTCACCGATTTTAATGAGTACAGAGAAAAAATGAATGAGAGGATTCTTAGTGAAGATAATCTTGTTTTAAAAAGATTTTGGAGTTTGGATACTCAAGCGTACGCTGAAGGAGCGCTACCAACCAAAACCAAAGAATTGATGGGTTTGACGGCAAGCATGGTGTTGCGATGTGATGATTGTATTAAGTATCACCTAGTTGGGCGACAGCATTGAACCTCGTACTAAATAATAAGCTCTTCTTAGCAAGATATTTTGTAAATTTGTTAAATGAGAAAGCCCAGATTATATTTTGATACATCTGTTTTTGGTGGTGTTTATGACATTGAATTTCAACATGAAACTAACCTACTTTTCGATATGGTTAAAAATGGAGAAATTATTTGTGTTTATTCCGACTTATGCGAACTTGAACTTGAAAATGCACCTGAACAAATAAAAAGTCATTTTTTAAGTCTTGATAAAAACAAAACAGAATTTGTTGAAATAACAGAGGAAATAAATGAACTTGCAGAAGAATATGTTAAAGAAAAAGTTGTAGGGCAAACGAGCATTGATGATTGCAGACATATAGCTTGTGCAACTATAAACAAGGTTGACTATTTAATCAGTTGGAATTTTAAACATATAGTGAACGTTTTCAGAATTAGAGGGTATAATGCAATTAACATAAAAAAGGGACATATTCAACTGGACATTCGTTCACCTAAAGAAATTATAACAAATGACTAACAACAAAATTAAAGAAAAGGAATTTGATACAGTTAAGTTCTTTAGAAAAGTAAAGGAACAAATAGCAAAGGAAACCACAGGAATGACGTTTGCTGAACTTAAGGATTATATAAATCAAAGAAAGCTAAAACTTGTGAGATAATTATGCCGATCGCCCAACAGCAGTCACCCGCTATTCGGGCATCGTAGTCCAAATGAAATTTTATCTTCTCAGAATATTTTTAGTACATTATAAAGTAGTAGTCACAAATCCCGAACAGCGGGTGGCTGCAAAACGGTAAGTGCCATGAATTTGGCGTGAGCACAGCAGAAATTTATGAAGTTTTTTCTATAGCTAATTTGGTTGGAGGTTCTATAGTGATTCCACATACACGAAGAGGCGCTGAGTTTTGGGATGAACTTAATAAGTTATCGTAAGCTAAGAGGAGTTAACAAGCAACTTACTTTTTGATGACGTCTTCGTAAACAACTCTTTCAAACATGTTTAACATACCGCCTCGCGTCGCATTCAATATTTTGATATTTCGCTTGGTCGCTTCTGCTTTCAATAAATTTAATTGATGCCAGATAGCATACATATTGAACCAATCAATACCTGTACTTGCCAAGTCTTTTTCAAAATCTTTTTCTGCCTTGTTTGATGTGATTGGTGAATTCCCATAAAAGCGGACATTATCTCTATCATTAGCGATTAGGCAAAGTTGATCCAAATCAAAACCCATCAAATAAATCTCTGAAAAGCCCATATAAATAGCAATGGTGAGACATTGTGTAATGACCGTGGGCACACGCATCATCAAACCTGTGATATCAACTTTTGCTTTTGACAAACAATTAGCGTTAAATCCTGGTTCAACAAAATAAGAATGATCTTTTAGTTTAGGTCTTTGCATCACCATTTCTTTCGTGTTTAAACCAAAAAAATAGGTGCAATCTGTTGGCAATTTTTCTTCCATCGTTCTGAGCCATTCTACCCAATCACTATCATATTCTTTTGGATGAAACTTAGGAATAACAACTTGATACTTGGGTTTAAAAATAGAAGTATCGGGATGCGCATGAAAATGATTTTGAGACATTACAATTTCATTCTCCAATAATTTCAAATCTTGTAGTTTAATGGAATGCCCACTGCCTAGAATAAATAATCGCTCTCCTTTATGAATGTTTTTGAATTTGACATTTTTTCTCAAATCATCGACGGGAAGTAGATTCTTAATATTTGCCAACGTATTTACAAGATGGCCCCTCAAATAATAGCTTAGGTTCATAATCAACATATAATATCACAAAGGTATCAAAAATCGTCTAGTCCTAAACTACAAATACCAACTTGCTTATTCAAAGAAATTTGCCGTATTTTTAACACTTTAATTAACATTGATGAAGTTCATGAAAAAATTATTACTTTTTCACTCTACCCAAATCCAACCACACAAGACTTCGTTGTTGAGAAGTCAAACAACAATCCATTTAAATACATAGAGATATATGATATGCTCGGAACCATGCTCTTAAAAAAAGATTTTAACAATCAAAAATCATTCATAACTTTACGAGACTATTCAAATGGTGTCTATTCAGTTGTTCTGAAGGACATCGACAATAAAACATTAAGCATTAAAAAATTATTTAAAAACTAAATTATGAAAAAAATCATTGCTCTTTTATTGGTGACCTCTGCTATTTTTTCAATGTTTATCCAAGGGGTGGATTCCAACAATGGTAAGGTGGGTTATACCAATTCTCCTGGGGAGTCAAACTGTACTACAAGTGGTTGTCACACTTCATTTGCATACAACTCAGGTACTGGTTCTATTACTCCTTCGTCATCGGATATGACAGGCTGGATTTATACTCCTGGCGCAACATACAATATGAGTGTTACGGTAGCTAAAACATCGGTAGTTTTATTCGGTGTAGATGTTGAGATATTGGATTCTACAGGGGCAAATGCTGGTACAATCAATGTGACAGATGCTGCAAAGACACAGACAGCAAATGTTACAGTCAGTGGTAAATCAAGAAAAAACTTAACACATAAATCAGGAGGAGGCGCTTCGTCTTCTGGAGCAGCTATATTTAATTTCAGTTGGACAGCACCTGCAACAGATATTGGAAATGTAACCATGTATTTCACCGGTAACGCGACTGATAATATGAATACTAAGTCTGGCGATTACATCTATGGCAGTTCACAGGTTTTCACTCCTGTTGTTCTTCCATCAAGTATTGCAGAGGTGTCTCAATTACATGGCCTAACAATAAACCCGCAACCTATCAGCAATACAATGACTATTTCATTTTATAGTCAATCTGCAGAGGAAATGAATGCAGATATTTTTGATTTGAGTGGCAAATTAGTTTATTCATTAGAGAGCAAAAATGCTGTCATTGGAGAGAACATCCTGAGTATAGCTAAACCAGAAAATCTTACTAGTGGCATTTACTTTTTACAGATGTCGATAGGTAATAGCAACACAACTACTAAATTAATTATCCAATAAAAACGAATAAATGAGATTCAAATTTTTATTTCTCCTCACTTCTATCGTCTCATTTATTTCTTTTAGCTCCTGTAAAAAAGTTGCAGGGAACGGAGGACTAGCTTCTATACAGGGTAAAGTTTATGCCATTGATTATGACAAAAATGGCTTACTTAAAAGTGAAGGATATTTGGGAGATCAAAGAGTATCATTGTCATTTGGTGATAATACAACAGTAGATATTGAAACGAGAACATCATACACTGGCGAGTATGAATTTGATTTCCTACAGAAAGGAAATTATACTGTTTTTACATATAGTCCTTGTGACACTTGTGTGCTTTCGCAAAGAAATGTGATACAGAAAGTAACCATCAATGAGAAAAAAGAGGTTGTGACCGTAGATGACTTGCTCATCACCCAATAAAGCAGTTGAATGAGTAATGAAATTCGTGACGATTTAATTCGAACTAAAGAGACAATTAATACCTTTGATTTTTTATCACTTGAGGAGTTAGACAAAGTCAAACTTTTAAACCGAGTAGACTCCAAATTCGTCATTCACATCAAAGATTTCCCGGATATATTAGAAGAAATTAAAAGCGATTACAAAGTTTTGCAAATTGAGACTAAAAGAATCCATCGTTATGAATCTTTATACTTTGATACTGTTGATTTTGCCTTATATAAATATCATCACAATGAGAAACAAGATAGATTTAAGGTGAGGTATAGAAAATACATAGACTCTGGACAGTGTTATTTTGAGATTAAGTACAAAGAAAAAGGTAATCGGACCGATAAGAAGCGAGCCAAACGTATGGACATTAACATGACACTTTCAGAAGCAGACATTAAAATGATAGAACATGATTTGATTAAAGGAGAAACGCTTCAACAAAAGGTCTGGGTGTATTTTGATAGAATCACTTTAGCAGATAATAATTTCAAGGAGAGAATAACCCTTGATTTGAATATTCGATTTGACAACAATAAAACTCAAAAAAGCTTTCCTGAACTTGTTGTATTCGAAATTAAACAAGAAAAATCGAGTTATTCGAGCAGTTGCATTAAAGCATGTACTAAGAGACACTATGAGGAAACCGGTTTCAGCAAATACTCAACAGCGGTTGCTATGATGGAAGATGTAAAAAACAATAATTTTAAACCCAATTTTATAAAAATAAATAAACTCATCAATGGATAAAGAATTTTTAGATACAGCGGCAGATTTGGCAACAAGTGCAGGCATTTTTGGATTGAGCAGCATCTGGGATTTTGTCATTCGATATGCATTCAACTTAATTATGGTTTTTATAGTAGTAAGGGTTATATACTATCCAAAACACAGAAACAAAGATTTCTTATTCACTTTTTTTCTTTTCAACACCGTGAATTTCTTGATTTGTTTTTTGTTAAGCACCACCAAACTTAAGCTTGGTTTTGCCTTTGGTATGTTTGCAATATTTTCTATTCTCAGATATAGAACTGTTTCTGTGCCTATAAGAGAGATGGGATATTTCTTTGTTTGTGTAACGCTTGGTTTATTAAATTCATTGGCAGACGTCACCAATGCTTGGCCCATCCTACTTCTATCAAATACGATCCTTCTTGTACTAATATTCCTGTTGGAACGCTCGCAGAACTTAGCACATGAAAATTACAAAGAAATTAATTACGAACGAATTGATTTGATAAAACCAGATAAGAGAGAAGAGATGATAAAAGATTTGATTGATAGAACTGGATTGCCTATTCATCGTGTTGAAATCAATAAAATTGATTTCCTAAAAGATGTTACTCGAATCAAAGCATTTTATCTTTCATCTACAAATGAAACGGATTCGGTAGTAGATAATGATGATGATTAATCAAGCCAAATAGATATCAACTGTAGTATCATCCTATCACCGCTATACACTTTAATTCAATACAGATTGGGCTAGGCAGGCTATTAATTTCTACGGTAGTTCTGCAGGGTTGATTTTCCTTAAAATATTCAGCATACAACTTATTATAGATTTGGAAATCGCGCTTCATATTTGTTAAAAAAACTGTCACATCTACTAATTGATTCCAACTACTTCCGCTTTCTTCTAATACAATTCGTACATTGTCAAATACAGACCTGCATTGTGCCTCAAAGCTAAAGTTTTTATAATTACCAAATTTATCAAATTCTAAACCCGGTATATTATCGGTACCAGCTTCTCGGGGACCAATGCCAGATAAAAATAATAAATTTCCTACTTTTCTCGCATGAGGATAGAGGCCTATTGGGGCCGGCGCTTTATTTGTAGATATTTTTTCGTTCATTTTTTGAAATTAATTTTCCTTTGTACAATAACAAAATTAAAACAAATTCTCTTTAATCTAATAATGAGAGCGCTTTCTTTGCAATGATTCCAGTAAGCGCCACTCCCATTCCATTGCAACTCATCACTAGTTTCACATGCTCGCTTTGACTTTGAATAATAGATTTTTTGTCGGCAGTAAAACCCATTATCCCAGACCACTCATCTTCAATTTCAAACTGAATTCCTGGTAAAATTACCTTGGTTAAAATACTTTTTAGATTATCTAGTATTTTCTCATTGTATTCAAAATCTGTACTTTCCTCCTTTTCAAAATCAATATTTCTTCCTCCACCCAAAAGCACACGCTGCTGATAATTTCTAAAGTAATAATAACCAGCATCAAAGTGAAACACACCTTCGAAGGGTAGGTGTGCAATAGGTTTGGTGATAAGAACTTGTCCCCTTCCAGGTCTAACTATTTCTACATCTGACAAATTATCCATGCAAGCATTCGTACAAACGAATACTTTTCTTGCAGTGAAATCTATACTTTCCTTTAACACTTTGTGTTCAACCGTGGCCACACCACCTCTTGGTGATTCTTTTATAGATAAAACTTCACAACCTGTAAGTATTTGAACGCCTTTTGATGTCACTAATTTTACAAATGTTTCCATCATTTTCCCAGTATCTATTTGGCCCTCAAATGAATTATAAATTAGCGCTTTTACCTCGTTAGGATCAAAACCAAATTGAATAATTTTCTCATTATTTAATTCAAAAATATTCTTTTTAAAAATTGGAAATAATCGGCAATTTACTTCTTCTATTTTATCCAAGACACCTAAATCTTTCTCAAAAATTAACTCATAACCACCATGAACTTCATACCCAATATTCTCCTTTCCCAACCTATCACACAATAATCCTATTCCTTCGTATCTTTCCTTCACTATCTCTATTGTCTGTTCAACACCATTTAGATTAAAATCAGAAATAATTTCTGTCAGACTTCCAAAGCAAGCAAATCCAGCGTTTTTTGTTGATGCCCCACTTGGAAAAATACCTCTTTCTAAGATCACTATCTTTGCATTAGGTTCTCTTTCTGTTAACTCATAGGCTATATGCAAGCCCATTAAACCACTCCCTATAATGAGATAATCGTATTCTAAAAAAGAGTTTTTTTCCCAGAATGAAAGCATATCTAAATTTTATCTTTTTATTTTTAACAACATAGGTCAGAAGCTTTACATGTAGCCCAGAATTTTCAACATACTTTTGTAGCTCTGCTCTTTTGCAAAAAGCTTTGTTATAATTTCCCCACCTTCATCTCTTGAAATAATAACGTGCTTAGGTGCTGGCAACAGGCAATGTTGAATGCCTCCATAACCAGCAATGGATTCCTGATAAGCCCCTGTGTGAAAAAAGCCAATGTATTGTTGAACATCCTTTTCGTATCTAGGCATATAAATTGCATTCGCATGGCTTTCACTATTGTAATAATCATCACTATCACAAGTTAATCCACCTAAAAATACACGTTCATTTTCCTTATCCCAATTGTTTATAGCTAGCAAAATAAATTTTTTATTGATTGCCCAACAATCTGGTAAGGTAGTCATAAAACTTCCGTCAATCATATTCCAGGCTTCCCTGTCATTTTGTTTCTTTTGATCTAGAATTGAGAATAAGGTAGCACCACTTTCGCCGACAGTATATGAACCAAATTCGGTAAAAATATGTGGTTCTTGCACTCCATGACTTTCGCAAATATTCTTTATCTGAAGAATGATCTCTTCGGCCATATACTCGTAATCAAAATTAAAATCCAATTTATTTTTTATTGGAAAGCCACCGCCGATATTTAGGGAATCAAGACTTGGACATATTTTTTTAAGATCACAATAAATATTGACACACTTGTTTAACTCACTCCAATAATAGGCCGAGTCTTGTATTCCAGTATTGATAAAGAAATGAAGCATTTTCATTTCTACCATCTTATTTTTTTTAATATTTTCCTTATAAAACTGAAGAATATCTTTATACCCTATTCCAAGTCTTGAGGTATAAAATTCAAACTTTGGTTCTTCCTCGCTAGCAATACGAATCCCAATTTTTGTATGGTGCTCAATTTTACCGGATAACTCATCAAATTCATTCATGTTATCGATAATGGGAATCACGTTTGTGAATCCCGTATTTATAAGTCTTGAGATATTGTCGATATACTGCCCTCTTTTGAATCCATTACAGACGATTAGCTTGTTTTTATCTATCAAGCCTTGTTCCAAAAGCGCATCAACAATATTGATGTCAAAAGCCGAAGAGGTCTCTAGAAAAACATCATTTTTAATAACTTCTTCTAGCACAAAAGAAAAATGTGAACTCTTTGTGCAATAACAAAAATTATAGGTGCCATTATAATCGGCTTTTGCAATAGCGACATTAAACATTCTTTTTGCCTTCTGAATTTGTGAGGCAATTTTTGGTAAATAAGAAATTTTTAGCGGTGTACCATACTGCTTGATGATATCCATCATAGAAATATCATGGAAATAAAGTTCATTATCTATCACTTTAAACTCTTCTTGAGGCCATTCAAATGTCTGTTCAATTAAGTCAACATATTTGTTTTTCATAGCAATATTTATAGTTAATTAGTGGTTCTAAGTTAATCTAAATGAGTTGGATTACACAATAAAAAACAAACTAAGTGAGTTAGATCCTCAAAAACATTCTCACAAATTGCTTAAATAGCAGATGCTATTGTTAATATACTAACGTTACATTGCCACACTTCTATCATTTTTCGAGCGCATGCCTCAAGAGTGGAACCTGTGGTAACCACATCATCAACTAGTATAATATGCTTATCTACAAAAGCATCTAACTCTTTGAGCTTAAAAATATTTTCAACATTTTCCCATCGCTGTACACGATTTTTTCCTGTTTGTGAATCTGTATTTACCACCCTTTCAATCAATTCATTCGTCCAAGGTATATTCATGTTTTCAGCCAATCCTTTGGCAAAGTAATCGCTCTGGTTATACCCTCTTTGTCTTAGCTTCTTATAGTGTAGTGGTATTGGTATGATCAAATCAGCTTGTGCAAACAATACGTTGTCATGAGATAATTGATGCGCATACAGTTGTCCAACTCTTTCTCCTACAGCTGTGTTACTTCGATACTTGAGTTGATGCATTAACTGTTGCACTCTTCCTGTTTTTAAGAATAGATAAAAAGAAGCCGCATGAATTAATGGTAATCTCCCCCAAAACTTTTTCATAATGGGATTTTCTTTGTTGAGATGATAATTGGTATGGGGCAATTTTAACTCACAGGATATACAAATTACTTTCTCTTTTTCAGACAGATATGAATTACACGCCGCACATAGATTTGGATACAATAAATTTAACAAATC
>CAMBZT010000032.1 GCA_945872405.1 Chitinophaga pinensis
TTGTGCTTTCCGTAACAGATTAAGAGTGCTGACTCATTCAAAATAAGTATAAAAAAACCCGATACTTTGGTATCAGGTTCAATATATGGTATACTGTTTTAAAATTACTCTTCAATAACAGCTTCTACTTTATTCTTTCTAGCTCTCAGTTTCTCTAGCTCTTCTTTGTTACCTACAATGGTCTCTTCGAAAACTCTCATACCCGTTCCTGCAGGAATTTTATGTCCAACAATAACGTTTTCTTTCAAGCCCATTAAGAAGTCTTCCTGAGCGCCAATCGATGCAGTGCTTAATACTTTGGTTGTCTCCTGGAAAGAAGCCGCAGAAATCCAACTATCTGTACCTAATGAAGCTCTTGTAATACCTTGCAACATGGAACTTGCCGTAGCAGGAATAGCATCTCTATATTCAATGAGTGGCAAATCACTACGTTTCAAGAAAGATATCTCTTCTTTTGCTCTACGCAAAGACACGATTTGACCTTTCTTTAGGTTAGGAGAACCACCTGCTTCGGTGATTACTTTTTTATCAAACAATTCATCATTTACACGGATAAACTCAAACTTGTCTACTGCTCTTTCTTGTAAGAATCTAGTATCACCTGGATCTTCCACATTTACCTTGTTCATCATCTGACGTACAATCACCTCGATATGTTTGTCAGAGATTTTAATACCTTGTAAACGGTATACATCCTGTACTTCATTTACTAAATATTGTTGTACGGCAAATGGACCCTTGATTCTAAGAATGTCAGCCGGAGTGATAGTTCCTTCGCTTAAAGGTGTACCCGCTCTAACGAAATCCTGATCTTGAACCAAAATATGCTTGGCTAATTTTACCAAATATTTCTTGATTTGACCATTCTTCATTTCAATCATGATTTCACGATTGCCACGTTTAACACCTCCAAAAGTTACAACGCCATCTACCTCAGCTACTACAGCTGGATTCAATGGATTTCTAGCCTCGAATAATTCAGTTACCCGTGGTAAACCTCCCGTAATATCTCGAGCCTTATTCATCACTCTTGGAATCTTCGCCAAAATAGTTCCCGCCTTAATCTTCTGCTTCTCCTCAATAATGATATAAGCACCTACCGGTAAGTTATAAAACTTAACACCCGCCTTACCAGAATCAACAGTGATAGAAGGGATTTTTGTCTTATCCTTACCATCAATAATTACTTTTTCTTTGTGGCCTGTTTGCTCATCTGTATCTTCCTTATAAGTGATATTCTCAATGATACTATCAAATTTAACAACTCCGTCTTCATTAGATAAAATCACGTTATTAAATGGATCCCACTTACAAATCAAGTCGCCCTTTTTCACTTTCTGACCATCCTTCACAGACATGATAGAACCGTAAGGAATATTATGAGTAATCAACACTTTATCTGAGTCTTCTTTTTGAATCTTTAACTCACCAGTACGTCCAATAACAATGTTTGCTACTTCACCATTTTCATCTGTTGATTTAACTGTACGAACTCCGTCAAATACAATCTTACCATCAAATTTTGCAACAAATTGAGATTCTGTGCTAGATAAAGATGCAACTCCTCCAACGTGGAAAGTACGTAAGGTCAACTGTGTTCCTGGCTCACCAATTGATTGTGCAGCAAGAATTCCAACCACATCACCCAATTCTGTAGTTCTATTGTTTGATAAGTTTCTACCATAGCACTTCACACAAACACCACGGCGAGTTTCGCAAGTTAATACCGAACGAATATCTACATTTTCAATTCCAGAATCTTGAATCGATTTTGCAATTTGTTCATTGATTTCCTGTCCAGCAGAAGCCAACAAAGCATCAGTTTCTGGATGTGTTACATCATATAAACTAAATCGTCCTAAAATTCTTTCATATAAATCTTCCACCACCATGTCATTATCTTTCAATGCTGAAATGCTGATTCCTCTTAGTGTTTCACAATCCTCAGCACGAATCACAACATCTTGAGCAACATCCACTAGTCTTCTAGTTAAATAACCTGCATCTGCTGTCTTTAGTGCTGTATCCGCTAATCCTTTACGAGCACCGTGAGTTGAGATAAAGTAATCCAAAATGGTTAATCCTTCCTTAAAGTTTGATAATACAGGATTTTCGATTACCTCCGATCCTGTAGAGCCAGACTTACGAGGTTTTGCCATCAAACCTCTAATACCACCCAACTGCTTAATCTGTTGTTTAGAACCCCTCGCTCCACTGTCCAACATCATATAAATAGAGTTGAATCCTTGCTTATCTTTTGCTAACTGATCCATCAAAACCCCAGTTAATCTATTATCTGCTCTACCCCAAACATCAATGATAGCATTGAATCGCTCATTGGCAGTGATGATACCATTTGAATAGTTATCTTCAATTGCTTTAATTTCGACATTCGCTTCTTTAATATAAATTTCTTTTTCCTTTGGAATAATAATATCTCCTAAGTTGAAAGATAAACCTCCTTTGAAAGCCCATGTGAAACCAAGTGTCTTAATATCATCTAAGAACTTTGCAGTTTTTGTTAAGTTTGTTAAGGTAATGATATCACCAATAATTTCTCTTAGAGCACTTTTCTTCAATAATCTATCAATGTAACCAACTTCTTCTGGAACGCATTGATTGAACATGATTCTTCCTACTGTTGTCTCAATAATTTTATCTACCAAAACAGCACCTTCTCTAACCTTTGTCTTTACTTTCACATATGCATGAAGCTCAACTTGACCTTCGTTGAAAGCAATATTTGCCTCTTCAGCATTATAGAAAACTCTACCCTCGCCTTTCACTTTAACTTCTTTGGTTGATCTCTTTCCATTAGTAATGTAGTAAAGACCCAAGACCATGTCCTGAGAAGGTAATGTGATTGGCGTGCCATTCTGTGGATTCAAAATATTATGTGCAGATAACATTAGCATCTGAGCTTCTAATATTGCAGCATTACTAAGTGGCACGTGAACGGCCATTTGGTCACCATCAAAATCCGCATTAAAGGCACTACAAACAAGTGGATGCAATTGAATCGCTTTTCCTTCTATCAACTTCGGCGCAAAAGCCTGAATTGATAATCTGTGTAAGGTTGGTGCACGATTCAATAATACCGGATGACCTTTCAAAATATTTTCAAGAATATCCCAAATAACTGGCTCTTTTTTATCCACCAATTTCTTTGCAGATTTCACCGTTTTAACAATGCCTCTTTCTATTAATTTACGTATGATAAATGGCTTAAACAACTCAGAAGCCATCTCTTTTGGAATTCCACACTCATGTAATTTAAGAGTAGGTCCAACTACGATTACCGAACGACCGGAATAATCCACTCGTTTTCCTAACAAATTCTGACGGAAACGTCCTTGCTTTCCTTTCAAAACATCACTTAATGATTTTAATGGTCTACCACCTTCCGCTTTTACAGCGTTTGATTTCTTCGAGTTGTCAAACAAAGAATCAACTGATTCTTGCAACATTCTCTTTTCGTTTCTCAAAATTACCTCTGGAGCTTTAATCTCTACCAATCTTTTTAAACGATTATTCCTGATAATGACACGACGATATAAATCATTTAAATCAGAAGAAGCAAAACGACCACCATCCAATGGCACTAGTGGACGAAGTTCTGGTGGTACAACCGGAAGATGCGTGATCACCATCCATTCTGGACGGTTCTCTGTTCTTTCTGCTGCTCCTCTAAATGCTTCAACAACACTAAGTCTTTTTAATGCCTCAGCCTTTTTTTGTTGTGATGATTCATTGGAAGCTTGATCTCTTAACTCAAATGATAAGGCATCCATATCAATTCTAGCTAACATTTCACGAAGTCCTTCTGCGCCCATCATAGCCATGAACTTGTTTATATCTGAAGACGGCATATGACTATTACCCTCCAATTCAGGCGCCTCAATGGCAGATAGATATTCCTCCTCACTTAATAAATCT
Organism: Chitinophaga pinensis; assembly: GCA_945872405.1. Lineage (GTDB taxonomy): Bacteria > Bacteroidota > Bacteroidia > Chitinophagales > CAMDFR01 > CAMDFR01. Next base: position 3,937 of record CAMBZT010000032.1, read on the forward strand.
CCATCTGATAAAATTCTTCTTTCATATTCATCCTTATCATTCAACATAGTAATACCCTCAGATGCCTTACCTGCTTGTATTACAACATATCTTTCATAATAAACAATAGATTCCAATTTTTTAGATGACATTCCTAACAAGTAACCAATTTTATTTGGTAGAGATTTAAAATACCAAATATGAACTACTGGAACAACTAATTTGATGTGTCCCATTCTTTCACGACGTACTTTCTTTTCTGTAACTTCCACTCCACAACGGTCACAAACAATACCTTTGTAACGAATTCGCTTGTACTTACCACAATAGCACTCATAATCTTTTACTGGTCCAAAGATTCTTTCGCAGAATAGACCATCTCTTTCAGGCTTATAAGTACGGTAGTTAATTGTTTCTGGCTTTAATATCTCACCGAAAGATTGTGCCAAAATAACATCTGGCGAAGCCAATCCAATGATAATTTTATTAAAGTCGCTTCTTATTTGTTTATCTTTTACGAAAGACATATTTATTGAATTTTTGCTTTATAAATAATTTCTTTAAACACCTGAACAGAATTAATCTTCTATTCAAATTTAAGATCTAATGCAAGTCCTCTTAACTCTTGAATTAATACATTGAATGACTCCGGAACACCAGGTGTAGGAAGGTTTTCACCTTTTACAATGGCTTCATAGGTTTTTGCTCTACCAATGATATCATCCGATTTTACAGTAATTAACTCACGAAGAATATTTGCCGCTCCAAATGCTTCTAACGCCCAAACCTCCATCTCACCAAATCTCTGTCCACCAAACTGAGCCTTACCTCCCAATGGTTGTTGAGTTATTAAAGAATATGGTCCTATGGATCGCGCATGCATTTTATCATCAACCATATGCGCTAGTTTCAACATATAAATAACACCTACAGTGGCAGGTTGATGGAATCTTTCTCCAGTTTCGCCATCAAACAAGAATGTTCTACCAAATTCAGGAATACCAGCTTTCTCAACATAAGAAGAAATCTCAGTAAGTGTAGCTCCATCAAAAATTGGGGTAGCAAACTTCAATCCTAATTCTTGACCAGCCCATCCCAAAACAGATTCATAAATCTGGCCCAAATTCATTCTTGAAGGCACTCCTAATGGATTTAGAACAATGTCTACAGGTGTTCCATCTTCAAGAAAAGGCATATCTTCACGACGTGTTATTCTAGAAACAATTCCCTTATTACCATGACGTCCCGCCATCTTATCACCAACTTTCAGCTTACGCTTTTTAGCAATATAAACTTTTGCAAGTTTTAAAACACCAGCAGGCAACTCATCTCCAATGGTCAAGGCGAAACGATCACGCTTGTACCTTGCAATTTCTTCATTCGTTCTGATAGTGTAGTTATTCAACAAAGATTTAATGGTTTCATTTGTCTCTGCTTCTTTGGTCCAATTAGAGGCATCGACATTCAATAAATCTATATCTTTCATGATTTTCAAAGAAAACTTCGCACCTTTTGGTATCAACTCCTCCTTAAATGTTGTAAAGACTCCATTTGATGTTTTTCCGTCGATTAGCTTTACAATCTTATCTAGTAAAACTTTCTTAATCTCACCAAGGCTTTTTGCATGTTCGTTCTCAAGTTTATCCACCACTACTTTCTCATGAGCTTTTGAAGTCTTATCTTTCTTAACTTTTTCAAAAAGCTTTTTGCCAATAATTATACCTCTGGTGGATGGTGGAACTTTTAAAGAAGCATCTTTTACATCGCCTGCCTTATCACCGAAAATCGCACGTAATAATTTTTCTTCTGGCGTCGGGTCGCTCTCACCTTTTGGTGTAATCTTCCCAATCAAGATATCTCCTTCTTTAACATTGGCTCCGATGCGTATAATTCCATTCTCATCCAAATCTCTCGTTGCCTCTTCGCTAACGTTTGGAATATCTGGAGTTAACTCTTCTTCACCAAGTTTTGTATCTCTCACCTCCAATTCATATTCTTCAATATGAAGTGAAGTAAATATATCTTCTTGTACTACCTTCTCAGAAATAACGATGGCATCCTCAAAATTATATCCTTTCCATGGCATGAATGCTACCTTCAAGTTTCTACCTAAGGCCAATTCACCATTTTGAGTGGCAAAACCTTCGCAAAGAATTTGTCCTTTTTTTACCTTTTGACCTTTTCTCACAATTGGTTTAAGGTTTACACAAGTATCTTGGTTAGTTCTTCTATATTTAGGTAACTTATATGACTTTACATCATCATAGAAGCTAATTAACTTTGTAGTATCATCTCTTTCATAGCGAATAATAATTTCGTTAGCATCCACATATTCAACGATTCCATCACCTTCTGCATTAATCAAGTTTCTTGAATAATGAGCTACATCCTTTTCTACACCTGTTCCAACAATTGGCGCTTCAGGTCGCAATAAAGGAACCGCCTGACGTTGCATGTTCGAGCCCATCAAGGCACGGTTAGCGTCATCATGCTCAAGGAACGGAATTAAAGAAGCAGACACACCAACAATTTGGTTTGGTGCCACATCCATAAACTGAACGTCATCAGGATTAAGAATCGGAAAATCGCCTTGCTCCCTAGATTTTACTCTAGTATTTTCAAAATTACCATTATCCTGTAATGGCTCATTTGCTTGGGCAATTTTTTTATTGTCCTCCTCTTCCGCTGATAAGTATTGTATATCAGATTTCAAATCTACTTTGCCTTTCGCAACTTTTCTATATGGTGTTTCGATGAAACCCATTCTATTAATCTTTGCGTGAACACAAAGTGTTGAAATCAATCCGATATTAGGACCTTCTGGCGTTTCAATGGTACACAAACGACCATAGTGAGAATAATGCACATCTCTTACCTCGAAACCTGCTCTCTCTCTTGACAAACCGCCGGGTCCTAATGCTGAAATTCTTCTTTTATTAGTGATTTCTGCAAGTGGATTCGTTTGATCAAGAAATTGGGACAACTGTGAAGTTCCAAAGAAAGAATTAATCACAGAAGATAAGGTTCGTGAATTAATTAAATCTGTAGCAGTAAAAACTTCATTATCTCTAACGTTCATTCTTTCGCGAATAGTACGAGCCATACGGGCTAAACCAACACCAAATTGAGCAAACAATTGCTCTCCCACAGTACGCACTCTTCTATTGCTCAAATGGTCTATATCATCTATCTCTGCTTTTGCATTTGTCAATGAGACCAAATATTTTATGATAGCAACGATATCATCTTTTGTTAAAACCTTTGTATCCATTGGAGTTGTAAGGTTCAGTTTTCTATTCACCTTATATCTACCAACCTCACCTAAATCATATCTCTTATCTGAGAAAAACAATTTATCAATAATACCTCTTGCTGTATCTTCATCAGGAGGATCTGTTCCTCTTAACTGACGATAGATATGATTTAATGCTTCGATTTCGGAATTCGAAGTATCTTTTTGTAAAGTATTAGAAATAATAGAGAAGTCTGCAGACAGAATTTCTTTCTGAAGAATAATAGTTTTTGCTCCTGAATCAATAATCAAATCACTATTTTCTTCATTAATAGTCGTATCTCTTTCTAAGAGAACTTCATTTCTTTCAATTGAAACCACCTCACCAGTATCTTCATCAACAAAATCCTCAATCCATGTTTTCAAAACTCTAGCCGCAAGTTTTCTACCCAAAACATTTTTGATGTTTTTCTTACTAATTTGAATTTCATCAGCAAGATTAAACAAGAAAAGTATGGAAGCATCGGTATCATAACCAATAGCACGTAGAAGCATTGTTACAGGAAATTTCTTTTTTCTATCTATGTATGCATACATCACATTATTGATGTCTGTGGCAAATTCCATCCAAGCTCCCTTAAATGGGATTACTCTAGCAGAATAAATCTTTGTACCATTGGGGTGAAAGCTTCTTCCAAAAAATACACCAGGAGAACGATGTAATTGCGATACAACAACTCTTTCCGCGCCATTTATAATAAAAGTACCTTTATGTGTCATGTAAGGAATATTCCCTAAAAACACCTCTTGTACAATAGTTTTAAAATCAATATGCTCCTCATCATTACAAGACAACTTCAATTTTGCCTTAATTGGAACACTATAAGTAACGCCTCTTTCGATACACTCGTCAATCGTAAAACGAGGCGGATCAACAGAAAAGTCAAGAAACTCAAGGTTGAAAATGTTTCTAGCATCCGTAATTGGAAAGTTTTCCAAGAAAACGCTGTACAGACCTTCTTTTTTACGATTTTCAGGAGTTGTTTCAATTTGGAAAAACTCTTTAAACGATTGCAGCTGAATATCTAAAAAATCAGGGTATGGTGCTCTCTGCTTAGTTTTTCCAAAGTTAATCCTTTCGTTTATTGTTTCTGTATTTTTACTTTGAGCCATTATAGAATAATATAAAAAATTAATAATCGTATATAAATAAATTTAGGTTTGGTCACATTAAAAAATGCGACCAAACCCTAAATGATTGAAAAACAGTAACTTACTACTTAATCTCAATAGTAGCTCCTGCTTCGTCTAATTTTGCCTTTAAACTTTCTGCTTCGTCCTTAGTAACTTTTTCTTTCAATGTACTAGGTGCTGCATCAACTAAATCTTTAGCTTCTTTCAAGCCCAAGCCAGTGATATCTTTAACGATTTTCACAACATTCAATTTTTGTCCACCAGCACTTACTAAGATTACATCAAATTCAGTTTTTACAACTTCTGCTGCTGCACCACCACCTGCTGCTGGAGCTGCTGGAGCTGCTGCTGCTGCTGGTTCGATACCATAGCTATCTTTAAGAACTGTTGCTAATTCCTGAACTTCTTTAACTGTTAAGTTTACTAATGTTTCTGCGATTGCTTTTACGTCTGCCATTTTTTCTAATTTTTAATTGTTTATTAATTTATTTTTGATTATTCAGGTTTATCAGCTAATGTCTTTACAAGACCTGCTATTTTACCACCACTTGATGCTACCAAAGCTGAAATTACGTTTTTAGCAGGAGACTGCAATAAACCGATAAGATCGCCTAATAACTCATCTTTAGATTTCAACTTACTCAGAATTTCGATTTGGTTATCACCTACAAATATTGAAGAATCAACATAAGCTGACTTCAACTTCGGCATTTCCGAACTTTCTCTGAACTCCTTTAAAACCTTTGCTGGTAAATTTGCAACACTTGAGAACATAATTGACGTTGGACCATTTAATGATTCATAAATCTCTGAATAGTCTGCATCCGTGTTTGCTTCAAGTGCTTTTCTGATAAGCGTGTTCTTTGCTACTCTAAACTCAATTCCTTTTTCAAAACATTTTCTTCTGAACTTATTGATTGAATCAACCGTAAGTGTGGAAGAATCTGTAAAATAAAAAATTGGACTAGAAGCAAATTTTACTGTAAGTTCTTCTAAAACTTGATTTTTTTCTTGCTTTGTCATAATTAAATTCCGCTTACTGATTTTGGATCAATTTTAATACCAGGGCTCATGGTAGATGCCATAGAAATACTTTTCATGTAGATACCTTTTGCTGAAGATGGTTTCATTTTCATCAAGGTTCCTAGCAATTCACCAGCATTTTCTTTCAACTGTATTGGGGTGAACGAAACTTTGCCAATAGAGCTATGCACAATACCAAACTTGTCCACTCTAAATGCAATCTTTCCTTTCTTAACCTCTTCTACAGCCTTACCTACTTCAGGAGTAACAGTTCCTGACTTAGGATTTGGCATCAGGTTGCGTGGTCCTAATACACGACCTAATCTTGCGATTTTAGCCATGACATTTGGGGAAGCTACTACCACATCAACATCTGTCCATCCTTTTTCAATTTTTTCGATGTACTCATCTAAACCTACATAATCGGCTCCTGCGTCTCTTGCTTCTTGCTCCTTTTCTGGCGTTGTTAAAACCAATACAGTCTTAACTTTTCCTGAACCATGAGGTAAAGATACAGTTCCTCTTATCGCTTGGTCTGCTTTACGCGGGTCTACTCCAAGTCTTACATGAATATCAACTGAAGCATTAAACTTAGCCGTATTCACTTCTTTTACTAGTGCGGTTGCATCATCAATTGTGTACAATTTGTTCTTGTCCACCTTTGTTTCAACTACCTTCCTCTTTTTTGTTATGTTCATTGTGAGGTAAATATTTAAGTGATTAAAAAATAATTAATTTTCCCAAGGTGCTTTTCCAGAAGTTGTAATTCCCATACTTCTCGCAGTGCCCGCTACCATCTTCATTGCCGATTCAATAGTGAAGCAATTTAAGTCTGGCATTTTCAATTCTGCAATATCTTTTACTTGATCCCAAGAGACGCTACCTTTTTTGTCTCTGTTTGGCTGAGCTGATCCTTTTGGAATTTTTAATGCTTCCAATAAAAGATTTGCTGCAGGTGGCGTTTTGATTTCAAAAGTGAACGATTTATCTTTATAAACAGTAAGGATTACTGGACAAACCTTCCCCATTTTGTCTTGAGTTCTAGCGTTGAACTGCTTACAAAATTCCATGATGTTTACACCCTTTGATCCTAGTGCAGGACCTATCGGTGGTGCCGGGTTCGCTTGCCCTCCCTTTACTTGTAACTTTACAAAGGTTTCTATTTCTTTTGCCATTTTATGATACTTTTTCTACTTGTAGGAAGTTTACCTCAACAGGTGTTCTTCTTCCAAATATTTTAACAATAACTTTAATTTTTTTCTTTTCTTCGTGAATTTCATCAATTGTTCCAACGAAATCGTTGAATGGTCCATCGATGATTTTTACCGATTCATTCAAAATAAAAGGTTCAACATTTACTTCACCAGAATCTGAAAGCTCATCTACTTTGCCGAATAATTTTTGCACCTCAGAATTTCTTAAAGGCTCTGGCTTGTGGTCCTTACCTCCTAGAAAGTTCATTACATTTGGCACACTTCTTATATCTGCAATTATATCAGAATTTAATCCAGGAAAGGCTACTTCAAGATATAAATATCCTGGAAACAGTGTCTTCTCTTTTATGACTTTTTTACCAGCCTTTATTTGGTAGACTTTTTCAGTAGGTATAAGAATTTGATGAATCACTTTATCAAGTCCTGATCTCTTCAATTCAATCTCGAGATGCATTTTTATTTTTGCCTCCTGACCACTGAATACTTTCAGCACGTACCACTTACTTTCCTTTTTACTTTCTAATGAAATTAACATCTTCTATTTTTTTGCATTGAATCTTTTAACCTTTAAATACTTTTTCATAAAGTATTTTTTGAATAACTCCTTGGGAAGCCAAATCCATTGCAAGAACTAACAATGCAATAATGATGGTACCTATTAAAACAACTACAGCACTCTCTTGTAATTGTTGCCATGTAGGCCAACTTACCTTGTGCATTAGTTCATTATAAGATTCTTGAATATATAATTTTATTCGGTCCATAACTATTAAATTTATCTTTACCTTCTATTTTGTTGCACGGGTGGAGAGATTCGAACTCCCATCAAAAGTTTTGGAGACTCGTATGCTACCCTTGCACCACACCCGTTTACAGTTCTATAATATTATTTCAAGATTTCAGTAACCTGACCAGCACCTACTGTTCTTCCACCTTCACGAATGGCAAAACGTAGTCCTTTTTCTAAAGCTACTGGGTAAATCAACTTAACTGTTAAAGTCACGTTATCACCTGGCATCACCATTTCTGAATTTTCTGGCAACTCAACTTCACCTGTAACATCAGTTGTTCTCAAATAAAACTGAGGTCTATATTTGTTAAAGAATGGTGTATGTCGACCTCCCTCTTCTTTGCTCAAGATGTAAACCTCACACTTAAATTCAGTATGCGGCTTTACAGAACCTGGCTTACAAATTACCATACCTCTCTTAATATCTGTTTTCTCAATACCTCTTAAAAGGATACCAACATTTTCACCAGCTTCACCAGTGTCAAGAATTTTCCTGAACATTTCAACTCCAGTACAAACTGATTTCATTGGTGCATCATTAGTTAAACCAATAATTTCAACTGCATCACCTGTATTTACAATACCTCTCTCCACTCTACCTGTAGCTACTGTTCCTCTACCTGTAATAGAGAATACGTCTTCCACTGGAAGTAAGAAAGGCAAATCAACTGGACGTGGTGGAACTGGTACCCAACTATCTACAGCATCCATTAAATCTTCAATAGCTTTTACTCCCGCAGGTTCGCCATTTAAACCAGCTAAAGCTGATCCTAATATAACTGGACTATCTTCTTCAAATCCATAAAATTTCAATAAATCTCTGATTTCCATTTCACCCAATTCAAGAAATTCAGGATCATCTACTAAGTCAACTTTGTTCATGAAAACTACAATCTTTGGAACACCAACCTGACGTGCCAATAGAATGTGCTCTCTTGTTTGAGGCATAGGACCATCTGTTGCTGCAACCACTAAAATTGCACCATCCATTTGAGCCGCACCAGTGATCATATTTTTGATATAATCCGCGTGACCAGGACAATCTACGTGAGCATAGTGTCTTGTAACAGTTGAATACTCAACGTGCGCTGTATTGATAGTAATACCTCTTTCTTTTTCTTCCGGTGCTGCATCAATTGAATCATAATCCTTTTTTTCAGCCATTCCCTTACTTGCTAAAACTGAGGTGATAGCAGCTGTTAAGGTAGTTTTACCGTGATCTACGTGTCCAATAGTACCAACATTTACGTGCGGTTTGGACCTTTCAAATTTCTCTTTAGCCATTTTTTTTTAATTTAGTTTATTTGTGAATATATTAATAATAAAAGCAATAAAACATTTTTGTTCTCTCAAATTTTCATGAAAAATAAAGAGAGAATTATTTTCCTATTGCAACATATTTTTGACTTCCCTTCAGCTATCCTCTAGATACATAACCTTCAAACAACCCTCTCAAAGAAAGAGCTGTTGATGGGAATTGAACCCACGACCTCTTCCTTACCAAGGAAGTGCTCTACCCCTGAGCTACAACAGCGTGGTTCACTCCAAATATATGAGCGGGAGACGAGGCTCGAACCCGCGACCTACAGCTTGGAAGGCTGTCGCTCTACCAACTGAGCTACTCCCGCATACGTTGCAACATTTTAAAGAACTCAAACACAAAAAACAAGACTCATATTTCATGAATCTTACTTTCACTATTACCCCCCTTCATAATTTACGTTTTTGTTAGTGGGGAGAGCAGGATTCGAACCTACGAAGTCGAAGACAACAGATTTACAGTCTGCCCCATTTGGCCGCTCTGGAATCTCCCCAATATTTTTAAAATCAAATCAAGAGCCGAAGGAGGGATTCGAACCCCCGACCTACTGATTACAAATCAGTAGCTCTGACCAACTGAGCTACTTCGGCTTGTTAAATCGATTAAAAATTTGATTTCAAAACGTCAAAAAACTATTGAAATTTTCATGTTTTTACACACTCTCTATTTCAAACGGGACGCAAATCTACGGAATTATTTACCAATTATCCAAATCTTTTCAATTATTTTTCACTTTTTCTTTTCTTTTACTGACTTGCCTTCTTATTGATTCTAAAGCAAGGTCTGTAGATTCTTCAAAACTCTTTGAAATCTCCTCTGAAAAAAGTGTTGCTCCTGGAACATTTATCTTGATTTCTACTTTTTTATCCTTCACATGATCATGACTATCTAACTTTAAATAAACATCTGCATGAATAATCTTATCGCAAACTAAATCAAGTTTCTCTAACTTTTTATTGATATACTCTTCTAATTTAGTGTCGACTGTAAATCCTACTGAGTGAATATTGGCATTCATTTTTTTCTTTTTATGTGAATAAATTATGATTTAGGATGAGCTTGTTTATGCACATCTTTTAGTTTTTGAATGGTGTTGTGCGTATATACTTGAGTAGCTGCCAAACTAGCATGACCCAGTAACTCTTTTACTGCATTTAGCTCAGCTCCATGATTCATTAAATGAGTAGCAAAACTATGTCGCAAAACATGAGGGCTTTTTTTCTCAGATGTTGTAACAAGCGAGAGATAGAACTTAACTTTACGATATACAAATTTATGATACATCGTTTTCCCGTTATCTGTAAGAAAGAATGATTCATATGTAGAATCAAATCTATTTTGGCGCAACTCTTGGTAGTTTTTAACATCCTGAAGCAACGTGTTATGAAGTGGTATAATTCTCTCCTTATTACCCTTTCCTAATACCTTTAGATTTGCCGAATGGTGGTCAATACTAGCATCCTTTAAATTAACCAACTCTGATAGACGTATTCCGGTATTATAGAATAGATCCATAATCAATTTATCTCTTGCACCTTCAAAGCCATCAGGATAAGAAATCTCTGAAAATAACTTTTGGATATCCTTTTCATCAACAAACTTTGGTAATCGAGATGGTGTTTTGAGACCGACTACTTTGGTCAGTGGATTTGATTCTATTTCTTTCCTAGAAAGTAAGAATTTATAAAAGGAACGAAGTGTAGAAATTTTTCTGTTAATCGATTTGGCAACAATATCATGATTCATCAACACCACGATCCATGCCCTAACATGCTTATGTGTTACCTTACTGTAATTTAACTCACCTAGTTCTTGCTGTAAAAACTGAGAAAAGCTCTCTAAATCATTTTCATAGGCCATTATAGTATGAGTAGAAAACCTTCTCTCATGCTTTAGATAACTAAGAAAACTAATAATAAATGTATGTTTACGCATAAAACCGGAAACTAATCTAACAATTAGTTTCCGGTTTTACAACTATAAATTCAGAATTAATCCTAAATCTCTGATTCTGTTATCATTTTTTCCTTATAGGCAGCCTTCAGAACTTGAAATCTTCTTAATACCGAAGGTTTCGTAAAGTTTTTCCTTTTTCTCAATTGCTTTAAAACTTGAGATTTTTCAAACTTCTTCTTATACTTTCTTAAAGCTTTGTCGATAGTATCACTTTCTCTTGCGTCAATTATTAACATCTAAATTATATTTTTAGGGTGCGAAAATAGCTCTTTTTTATTATTTATCAAAGAATATTTATTTTATTTTAGTTTTGATTCAAAATAGGAGTCAAATATATTGAAAAAAACAGTTAACATCTTTAATTTACTTTTTGCGAGCATCTCAGTAATCCTAACTATTTGTATGATTATAATACTTATCTGGGGATTGAATAAGGGTTTCGATTTTTCAGATGAGGGATATTTAATGATGGGCTATACGCTGCCTATTCATATTCAACCTACCGGATTGTATCAAGTGCTGTTTCATTTGCTAATGAGCAACTTTTCGCCTGATGTAATACTCTATCGGCTGGTGAGATTCCTAATGATAGTTCTTTCTTCCATTCTTTTTTCGTATCAATTCATATCTTACTTTAATCAGTTGCTAAAGACAAAACTAAATTTAGCTTCGAAAATACTAATCAACTGTGGTATTTTACTTTCAAATCTGATGTGTTATTCGATATTCGAAAATAACCTATCATACAATATTCTGACGCTTTGTATTGTACTCAGTGTAACAAGCCTTATATTTTTTATTTTTAGGAAGAAGTATCTCTCGATAAAAATAATTTTTTTGTTCGGACTTTTATGCAGCATTCAGTTTATTGTCAAATTCCCTACTGCGTTTATATTCTTCTTTCTGATCGTTACTGTGATCACACTGTTTTCTTTTCTTCACAATAAATCAATCTTATATTATTTGAAAGACATTGGTTTACTATGTTTATCCTACCTTCTTTTCACTACCTTAATTATTCAATTTTGTCATGGGTCTGTTTTAAATTATTTCTTAGATTTAACAACGACCATTAATTTATTGAAAGATCACGATCCTAACCTTCTAAAATCCTTATATATACAGAGTTTTAAGTATGCTTATTGGCAGTCAATATATAAACTTAAAGTTCACATTTACCTTCTCGGGGGTGTCGCCCTAGTTTACTCTCTTCTTAACCCGTCACGATTAAAAAAATATATTGGATGCTTATTAATTCTTTTGACATTGACCTACACATGTCTATATATCAACCATATCATCGAATTTGAATTATTTAAGAGTGGCATGAGATATTTGTGGCGAGCACTTGATGCATATCTTCCAATTCTATTTATTATTATTTTACTTAATTTTTCTCTATTATTTTTCCATAGTTATAGACTAAAAAATCTAATTCATTTATCACTATTTTTCATCTTACTAAGTATTCCAATTCTATGTAGTTTGGGTACAGGCAATGAGCTAACCTTACAGTGTCTTCAATATATGTTCGCACCAATATCTATCATTTGCATGCTTTACGTTCTGCAAGAAGATATGGTTATAAAAAGCATCAACATGTTGATACTTTTAGGTGCTTGTGTTTTAGTTTTTAGTCAGACTTTATCCGGATTTATCGATCACCCATATCGCATCAATGGTAAGCTTTCTGAATTAAATATAAAATTTAGCAACAAGAAGCTATCTTCTATATACACTGATTCGTCTTCCAATTACTTCTTGTCAAGAATTGAAAAAAACATTCAAGAAAAAACAAATTTCAAAGACAATATTCCATGTATTGATTTTTGCAAAATACCAGGAGTAGTATACGCCATCAATGGTTACACTCCAAGAAATGCTTGGTTTTCTAAGTCTGTTTCAGAATTAAATATCTATTTCTTTTCTACTGAAAAAAGAAGATTTCAAAATTGTATTTTATTTCTACCTTCTAATTATGAAAAGAATAAAAGCATCATGAAGTTTCTTGATTCTAGTAATTTAAATCTTAGTCGAGATTTTTATTTTCTTGACTCTCTTCCGCATTATTTAAGTCAGTACTATGATTATAAGGTTAATGAAGAGGTAAGTATTTGGATAACTAAGACAAGTTTAAAAAGGTGATTTTTTCAAAAACATTTTGAGACAATTAAAATAGTATCATGAGACAATAGTTCTTGTCTTCATAAAATCTCGGAGTTTTCTATAGAACAAAATATAACCAATAAAAGAGGGCACTAATAAGTTGATAAACCAGATATAAAAAATTACAAATAATAAATCTAAAGGGGTTATCAGACTATTCTTAAACACAAGCAAAGCGATGTTCCCTTTCAAGCCAACATCTAATAGTCCAGGAAAAATTGAAAAGGATTGAAAGAAAAAAAGCAGAAACACTTTCATGAGAATTTCCAGTCTACTAGACTCTGAGGAAAAAGCTTTTAAAAGAACAAGGTATTGAAAAGAATAAACACAAAAACGTAAGCCTGTAAAGCCAAAAATGACGACTTTATTGTTGGTACTAACTCTCAAATTAGAAATGTCAATCTTGACAAAATTTTGGACAAAAGAAAAAGTAGAAATCCATTGTGAAATCCTGTCATGGGAAAAGTAAAAAACAAGAAGAAGTAGAAGAAATACTAAAGAATAAAGATATAAATTGGTGTCTTTAGTTCCTTGTATTTTATAGATAGAAAGTGAGAGAATTCCTGCGAGTATAATCACCAACCATTGAGCAATTATTCCCGTGAGATTCCAGTAAATTCTTTCTGTTCTTTTCTCTTTTCCAAAATAATATGCTCTTGCTACCGGCTCTGCCCATCTTCCAGGAGAAATAAAACCTGCACAAGCGCCGAAAATAACGGCAGCTAGAGCTCTACTGAAAGAAATTGGTTCCCCATTAGATTTATTGATATATCTCCATTTTAAAGCTTCAATAGACAAATTTATAGGCATGATCAACAAACAGAATAAAAGAGACCAAACACGAACTCGATTCCAACTCAACAATAAGATTTCTGATACACCATACTTTTCAATTTGCAAGTACGCGCAAAAAATTAAAACAATAAAAACGATTATTTTAAAAACCCAAAGGAGTATTTTTTTACTTTTGTTCAACTGAATTCATTATGAATACAAAAGTAATAACTCCTGATCGAGAAAAGATAATTATAGGCATAGACCCTGGAACTATTGTTATGGGTTATGGTGTAATCAAATGCATTGGTAATAAAATAGAATTACTTGCCCTTGGCAGTATTCATTTTGATTCTAAGGATGAGCATCAGCTACGCTTGAAAAGAATATATGAAAGAGTTTCTTCTATGATAGAAGAGTTTTTACCTGACTTTATGGCTATTGAATCCCAATTTTTTGGCAAGAATGTACAATCAATGTTAAAACTTGGTCGTGCGCAAGGTATCTGTATGGCAGCGGGGCTTAATAAAGATATTCCCGTGATAGAATATTCTCCCAAAAAAGTAAAACAATCAATTACTGGAAATGGGAATGCTAGCAAGGAGCAAGTAGCAGCTATGTTACAGCGCCTTTGTGGTTTCAGCGAAACTCCAAAGTACCTAGATGCAACAGACGCTTTAGGAATTGCAGTTTGTCATCATTTTCAACAAAGTAGTGGAATTGAGAGTAGTCGTGGAAAGGCAAATTCTTGGAATTCATTTGTCACTCAGAATCCAGATAGAGTAAAAAAAACTAGATTGAACAAGTAAGGTTATTGTAAGTTCGCTATTAGTTTAAGCTGCATTTTTTTCAATGCTGTTTTATCAATATTCAACTTTTTCTTCGCAAAATTGATATCGCTAGCATCAGTTACTAGGGGAACTAGATGAAGATGAGCATGTGGAATTTCAAGTCCAATGATCGCCATGCCTACTCTTTTACAGCTTACAGATTTTTCAATTGCTTCGCAGATTGGTTTTGCAAAAACCATTATATTCATTAAATAGTCAGCAGGTAACTCATAAAATTTATCTATTTCTATTTTAGCAACTACAAGTACATGACCGATAGAGAGTGGAAAAACATCTAAGAAGGCAATAAACATCTCATTTTCCGCAATGATGTAGGAAGGAATTTCTTTGGAAATTATTTTTGAGAATATGGAAGTCACTAAAAATGGCCTTTAATAATACAGTCAATAAAAAAAACTAGATTGAAATCTTGATTATCTCAAGGTCGATTGTTCCGTTGGGAGCCATAACTTGGACTTTATCGCCTTTTTTCTTACCAAGAATTGCTCGTCCAATTGGAGATGTCACTGAAATTTTTGATTCTTTAATATCCGCTTCAGCTTCACTTACTAAAGTATAGGTGACATTCGTTTTCAATTTAATATTTTTAAGTTCCACCTTTGAAAGAATAGTTACTCTAGAAGTGTCTATCTTACTCGCATCAATGATTCTAGCGTTAGCAAGCGTATTTTCCAACTCGGAAATTTTTTTCTCAAGATGACCTTGAGCATCCTTAGCAGCATCATACTCCGCATTCTCAGATAAATCTCCTTGTGCCCTAGCTTCTGCAATAGCCTTTGCTGCTTCAATTCTTCCGCCAGACTTCAAAGCATTTAACTCTAATTTTAGTTTCTCCATCCCCTCTTGGGTAAGATATACACTCGACATTTTTTTCAATTTTAATTAACTAAAAAAACAAACGTTTCTACTAAGGCAGAAACGTTTGCGAATACAAATATATAGTTTTTTGATTATAGTGCAAACCTAATACCTGCGGAATGCACTCCTGATAGTCTAGTAGTCATTCGATAAGAGTAGTCAAATCCAAGTCTAGAATCTTTTCCTTTCTTTAGTGGAGTTTCAAAGGTAAGACCAGCAGCCAATCCAGTAAATATCGTTGTACTACCTTTATTATCCAAAGTTTCTGCTTTTAGAATTCCTTTCTCATATCTGTAAGCGACCCTTAGCATAAACATCTCTTTAAATCCATATTCCAACCCAAGACCTAGATGATCTTTCCCAACAGAGTTAGAGGTAAAATTAAAACATACTGTTAAACGATTATTCGGTTTCGCAATCGCAACTTCGTCATCATCTGATTTGTCTTCATCTGCAGAGCTTACAGCTGATTGCTTCTCTTTCACTTTACCCATATAAATATCATAGGCTGCACCAATGTTTAACTGAGATGGCAAGTTAAACTTTTGTGATTTATGGAATTCTGCTCTAGAATAGTTCCCATCCGGTGAAGGAGCTCTGAAGTTCAAACCATCACCAGTGAATTTCATTGGTGTGCCAATATTTCTTATTGAAACTCCAAAGTGAATTTGCTCTTTTTTTCCGGTCACATACTGTATTCCTGCGTCAAGAGATAAACCTATGGCACTCACATCAGCGGTTCTTTCGTTAATCATTCGAGCAGTAATTCCAGCATGAATACTTTTTGAAAAACTTTTCGCATAGGATAGTCCAATGTTCAAAAAACTAGGTTTAAAAGTACCGATTCCCCCTTCAGGATTTGTTACAGTTGTTCTTTCTAAATTTCCGAAATTAAACGATGAGATGTTAACTGCAATCACGTTTGTTTTCTTAAACTTCTGAGCAATACCAGCATTGATAATATTTACTCCTGAACCAGTAAACCAATTGGTATAAGACGCAATAACTTCTGTTTTTTTGACATAAGTTAAGCCCGCTGTGTTTAGAGTGGTTGCTTCTAACCCACGTATATTAGAGGAATTCATACTAAAAAGCCCAGAACTTCTTCCCCATCCATTAATTAGAAGTTCATAAGCTCCCGACTCACCTGCTCTATCCGGATTTCCTGCTATCATATAAACTGATGAAAGACAAAAAGTTGATACAGCAATAAAATGTTTTAAAAAATTCTTCATATTGTTTAATTTCTTTACTTAATTTAAATCTTAGAACGATTCCAGGTCCGTAGGTCTTAAAACTCCAAGCCACTTTAATGTTCTTTCTCCAATACCAGGCGCATCTATGTGAATTAGATAGACTCCACTAGAAATTGGTATATTTTTAAAATTCTTTAAATCCCAATCAACAGAATTATCCCTATTTACCGAATTTTCCTTCTTTGCTTCGCCTTCAGATATATCAATGACTTGTTTACCATTAATATAACCACTTTCTAATGGAATATCTCTTTCGTATTTCTTAACTAGAGTACCATCTAAAGTATAAATTGTGATAGTACACTTGTTAGGAAGGTTTGTTATTTTTATCCTGGTATCGAGAATACTTGTTTCATAAAAACCACTATTCGCATAATAAGGATTTGGAACAACATTAATTAAATCTAATGCACTTTTCGCTGCATCAGCTAATTGCTCTGAAGGAGCCATACCTTTTGTGCTGAACATATAGACATTGAGCGAATCAGTCTCTGTTGTTTCAGAGGTAATATATCTTTGATATGGTCGATCAACTCTCAAATGAACAGTGATAGTACTAGGAATTAAGCCTTCACTAATATCCTTCAACTTGTATCCTTTTGTTAAATAAGGCATTCCAGTGTATAGCAAATCTTTATAAATATATTTCCATGCAGTTGGTACTTGAGTCTTAATAGAACTACTACCAGTATATTTATTAAAATTATCTATCAATAACTGCTGATATCTGTCACCCTCATCATATATCGATTTGAAGACATAAATATAATGCTTGCCACCATACAATACTTGGTCAAGATCTGTCCTTAAATCGCCCGTTGGATTCCAAATCATATCTCTACCATTCTGGTCAGCTAAATTTGATGATTCGCCAAACGCCATGTTAAGTCTCTCACCAGTTTCCAGATTAATGGCATATCCTGGAAACCACCCTCTTCCTATATCTGTTAAGTCAAAATTTCCATCCTTATCTGCAGAATACTGAGATCTAATTTCGCCTTTATATGCATTATTACTAACACTTGGATAGGTGGCTGGAGAAGTAGACGGCAACACAGTGTTGGTTTCATTTAAAGTTGATTGCTCTCCTTCCTCGAATACGACACATCTAGTCCATTTTGATTTATCAGGTGTGAAAACCAAAACAATACTAGAAAGTGAATCTAAACTATTTTGACTAAATTTAGCATTTGCTGTCACCGCATCCCATTTGAAACCAGGACCTTCTACATATGGAACTGCATCTGGATTATCTCTTGTAGGTACTTTTGTAAAATCAGCGAAATTTGCAGCCAAGCAATATGGTGCAAAAGCACCTTCCGCCATTTTTTCAAACAATGCTTGCTTGTCATGAAAAACATTCTCTCCTAATACTGAGAAATTTGCATCATCGTAAATTTTAAGTGTTGGAGGTGGTGTGCTACCTACTTGACTTAAGATAAAATCTCCACTTCTAACCCAATTTTCCAATTCATTTCCTTCTTCATCCTTAATGAATGACAACCATGGCTTTTCAGGATCCTCAAACTCGATATTCGATTTAAGTACTCCATAAACAGCACCAGCTGCTCCAATTGCTCCTTGATAACCAGCTTCGTATACAGGGGTTGATTGCCCAATGGTAATTGTTAAACCCCAAGTATTAGGATCTGCCAAAGCTCCTGCAGGAGTTGTATAAATAATCTGATCGTTTGGTCTGTCAATATCTTTTTCTGCATATACCACCTCATTATTCGTAATATCTGTTAGTATCCATCTTGCTCTTCTAGAAAGGATACCGGTAGAATAGTCAAAGTTTGTGTCGATAAATGTCAATTTATAGTCAGAATTTCTTAACTTCAAAGGATCCGTTACTCTTACATCAATTGGTCCACCACCAGGAACATATTTAAGAATATCTAATTTATTAACAGAGCTGTTCAAGATTGCATCGATACTTTCCTGAGAAAGAGAAAGAAGCTGGCCACCATTTCCTGTACCTTGAAGACGAGTAACAGCAATTGAATCATTGAATTGTGCATTTAAAACTGTTCCCCCATTTCGAGGGCTAGTGATATGAGGAATTGCTGTGTATACTGCCAGATTACCATTTCCTTGCAGATATGGTAAAAGTTGCTTAGTCACTACCACATCATAGACTGAATCTCCAGTTAGTGGACTTAAATATAAGAATGTCCTATCTACTTTCTCAAAATTATTATACGCGTATGCAACTGCTGTGTAATAGTAGGTTTTATGATTTATCAACTTAGCATCACCTTGAGCGAAAAGATCACTTATCACCTTAAATGAATGAATCACACCCTTATCTTCTCCTTCAACTTTAATTGACGGAATTAGGGCATTGCTTACATTATCAAAGCTATAATTAATAATTGTAGAAATCCCGTCTTTGATATCTACCTGTGAAACTAGTCTGGCCTTCGCTAAATCATCTAAATCTTGAAAAGAAATTGTTGAATTTGAAAGTTGATATAATTTATAACCTTGAAATGTATATGTTCTATCCAAACCAAATATGCCATCAGGATCGATGTTTTTTATTTGTGCGTCTACAACATCAAAACTTTCCCCTTTGTTATTACTAGTTGCTGCAGCATTAACCAAGGAAATAATAATTTGCTTGTCTAGTTCTCTTAAGAGAAGACTTGGTGCACTAGGCCCATCCAACACTTTAAAACAATTATCAAATAGTGCCTGTGCTTTATCATCTGCAGGGCCAATATATTTACTAAAAGAAGGACATGGATAAGCCCCAGCCTTTGGTCTAACAAAAATGACTCCAAGTGTTATATTATTTTCATCAGTAGGCTTAAGGGTAAAGGGTCCTGAGAATTGCAAGAATCGTCTATCAGCAGTTACATTTGCACCTGTTGTTTGATTATTACATTCACTCCATTGTCCAGATACAGAAGGATCACCAGGATATGTAAACCTAGTTGGGATGGAACCACCGTAACCATTCCCTCCATAGGTAATAAAAGTACCATCAGCCCATTTTCCAGTCATATAATTTCTGAATTGGGCGGCACCACGAGGATCTCCTTGTGCACCTGCAGCGTTATTATAATAAGTAAAAGAAGACATTCCTAATAATTCCTGCTCTCCAACATCATCTACAAATCCGTTACCATCATTATCTATACCGTCGGTTCCCTCATCTACTAAACCATCCCTATCATTATCAACCCCATCCCTCTTATCAGCTTGAGGTCCTTCGAAATAATCAATTCCAAGTAGAGGAACTTCAGAACCATAACCATTTGCGCATCCTGCATCAATAACATCACCATTATAAATGATTCCTAGGCTTCTATTAGTATCACAACCTACATAGTCATTTTGGTAGCAACCCAAATCTGCATCAACAAACTGTCCCATATAGGTATTAACCAACGTGGTGTTTGACTTATTGATAATATTATATCTATAGAAAGTCATATTATTTAAATCATCCGAACTTCTGAATGCAAAAGCCAATGCATTAATCTGAAGACCAATTGCGTCTCCATTTGTTTCATTATGTACATTTCCAATATCATTAAAAACCCAAAAAATCATTTGATCTGCAAAGGTGAACCCATCTTTACAGTTAGGACTAGAATTAATAACTGGATAATCTCCCTTTGATGGATCATAAATTTGATCATCATCGACATCATTAAAAGGAGCTAATGTTCCATCAAAATATTGGCCTTTATCCAATAAATTAGGGTTTGCTTTTCCTGGCCATTCCAATACATTTTTAGGAATAGACGACTTACCAAGGGGATATCCTTGTGCAGCCCCATTAGCAATTGCTAATTTAATTTCTTCCCCATACACGTTAAAATGTTTGTCATATGCCTTACACGTTGAGTTATCTATACTACCACTTGCATCGATTGGACCTGGCCAAAAATCATTTCCTCCGCTTCTATATGTTTGAGCTGCGAGTTTAAGATTGCCTCCTTCATCTTCACCAGAAATCCAAATAGCGCCAGCAAAAATTGCGGTTATAGATGTTGAAGATCCAGGTGGATCAACTTTAGGTACTTCATATCTTGCTGTAGATAAATCCCACCACAAATCACCACCATTCAAAAGTTTTGCCCTGACGTTATTAATATCCAAATCAAATTGAGATGTAGCTGGCTCACAATCAGCAGCACCTTCTTTATAACTTTTTGTGATAGTTACAGTGCCACGCTCAACTACATAATCAGGTTGACGTGCAATCAATGCTGTTGAAGAGCAAAAAGCCAGTATTGTAAGAAGACTTTTATAAAAATTTATTCTACGCATAGTGTATTATTTAGATATTACTAATTTACTTATTTTAAAACCCGATGATTAAACCTAATCTAATTGATCTTGGTCGACTATAATTATCTGGTTTGTTTATAAAAGCTCTATAAAGGTCAACATATGAATCCGGAAAAGGTTTTCCTGAAACATCCAGCTTACCTGAGGCACTACCTAAGTATCCATCATCAGAAGCGTTCCCTGTATATCGATAAAGTCCGGTAACATTTTTAGTATTCAGTAAATTTTGTACTTGTAAATAAATAGAGAAGTCCATCGTTCCTTGCTCTTTTCCTTCTTTTTTCTTTCCAATCTTAATACTGAAATCTTTATTAATTTTCGCATTCAATCTGAAAGTCCATGGCAATCTCGCACCATTTAGTGAGCCCTCTGTTACCGGTCTAGAAGGTGAACTGTTCAATCCACTTGGCGTTGCAAAACTTTGTTTTGTATAAGGAGTACCACTTCTAGCTACAAAAGTAAAGTTAATTCCAGAATTGGAGAATAACTGTTGCTTTCCAATATAAGGACCATTGTAATCACCACCATCTTTGTACCTCCAATCTAATGTTACGTTGAAGGTATGACGAGCATCGTAGTCAAGTGCTGAGATAGTTCTAAAGTTGGGTTGATCATTACTTACAATACTATTTTGAGAGGTATTACTCGATCCAGTTCCCTCAGCAAATTGAAGCGTATAATTAATCTTCATCTGCAAATTACCCGTTCTTCTTAAGTCATAATCAAAGGTAAATCCTTTCGTTGTTCCAAAATCTACATTTCCATAGGTTTTATAAGCTTGACTTGTACCTGGATAAGTATAATTTACTCTAATAATTTGTACTTGGTCTTTAAACTCACGATAGAATGCTGAAATTTTAATTGCGCTGGTATTACTTACTTTTTGTTGAAAACCTAACTCAA
This sequence comes from Chitinophaga pinensis, assembly GCA_945872405.1. GTDB lineage: Bacteria > Bacteroidota > Bacteroidia > Chitinophagales > CAMDFR01 > CAMDFR01. The sequence goes on from CAMBZT010000032.1 coordinate 25,759, forward strand.
AATCGATTGTTTTTTCTGGTTTAAGATTAGGAGCATTAATAGTGCCACCATTAGATAACTGATCGAACCATAGATATTGATAAGGATCAGAGAAAGATGAATTTCCTGCTTGTGGTCTTTGTGTTAGTATATCATAATGAGCAAAGAATGAGGCCTTATCTGTTAAACTAAATGAGAATTGCAAACGAGGCATCACATTAATCTGTGGTTTAAAATCAGAGAAAGAACCTTCTGGATTAAATCTATCAGCATCTCTGATCAATGCTCCACCCGCATCAATAACATTAGCATCTAGCAAATAAGGTGTGATTTTACCCGATGCCCCACCTTTGGCAACATTTAGTCCAGAAGCCAATTGATTTCCAACAGCATCATACCATTGATCCCCACTTCTATAACCTACCACTGTTGGTGTTGATGATGCGTTATCATCCACATAAACAGCAAAATCATCTCCAATATTGGCAGGCTTGGAGTAGCCTGTAAATTTGCTAGCATATTCACTAGCTGAGTATATTTCGTATAATGAGTATGGATCTTTCATCACTTTTTGATTAGCATCATATCTGTCGATTCGTACACCAACATTGAAATACAAATCTTTGTATTGGAATTTATCTTGAATATAACCTGCAATATATATTGGCTGAAATGAAGGAATATCACGTTTCAAATTACCATTGGCATCCTTTTTAGTGAAAAAATCATTGAAAGAAGTTCTGCCTTTCAGCTTATTGCCTAAATAATCATAACCAGAGTAGCTTTCGTAAGCAGAACCCGAATTAAACAATTCATCAGCAGAGAACATATCTAGAGAAAAGAAACTTGGGTCAATTGCATCTATATTAATGAAATCAGTTCCATTGGTTGCAAGGCCCAGTTTCGATCTAAGGTTTTTATCAAAGAATTTTTGCTCAGAAGCAGTATAAATTCTATCAGCAACAATGGTATCATTAAAACCAAAATCTGGTCGATTTGGGTCATTATAGGAATATGTCTGACCATCGATTAGTAAGGTTGGATTCAAATTCTTTGTATCGAATTCACTTATATGGCTATTGGTTAAGGTTCTCATCAATGTCCATAAACTTAATGGATTGATATCATAATTTCTCTGGATTCTTTGTTCGAAGGAGAACCCGAACTCTATTGAGTGTTTGTTCTTCGTATCTGAACCTGGCTTCAAAATATCAAATGCACCGTCTAGCTTTACAGTATACTGATCATTATCAAAATATCCATAGCCATTATATTGACGACCTGGATTAAACCAAATATCATGAGTTA
>CAMBZT010000033.1 GCA_945872405.1 Chitinophaga pinensis
GAATGGAGTTTGGCTTTTGTCATGGATCTGAATATTATTAAAAATGGAAGTTTTCAATTGCCCATTGTGCCGATACTTGGACAGAAAGACAAGAATGGAATCATATCAAAGAATTTAAAATTGCTGTCGGAAATTCCACATTTTGAACAACCGGTTTTTACAGCTTTGGAGGAGGAACTCATCTTTTTAGCAAGTTTACTAAAAAATCATAAGCCAGCATTAAAAAGTAAGAACGAGGTGAAGGCAGAGGCCGATGAATTGAGCAAAATGATTCCTCATGCAGCGGTCTTTCATACCTTGATTAAGAAATTTATTCACTTAAACAATCAACAATATCCCATTTTTGATGGCGACTTAGAATATAAATTAAGTAAGAACAAAATTAGTCAGTTGCATCTTTTTATGGCTGAAAAGGCTTCTGCTATACAAGTGTCAAAGCAAGGCAATGTGATTGATATAGGCTTTCAATATTTTGTGCCACCTATTGATGAAACTGCCAAAGAACGGCACCATACAAAGTTTTTGGAGAATATGTTTTTTACAAATCGCTTAGATCATTTTTATGTGCCCATGCATTATGGCGAATGTATTATCGGTCATGTGTTTGATGACATTGATGAAAGATTTCAATATGCTCATTCAGCCTTGCATACCGTTGTGAAAGATTTTTTATCACCTTTATCTAAGTTGATAGAAATAGAGTATCAATTTCCAATAGAAGAGACAGCGTCGAGTGCCCTTTCACGTAAAGTCTATCTATCTGAAGTCAATGATTTCTTAGTCCTCAAACTCGCTGTTGAATATAGTTTTGGTGAGGTGAATGTCCTAGAATCCTCTGATAGCATTGTTACGCAAGAAAATAAATTAAGGAAATATAGTAGAGATCGTGTGTATGAAGATAACTTTATTTCATTGGTCACCGAACAACACCCTGACCTAAATAATGAAAATGATGAAGATTATTTTCATCTCTCCTTTAATGAATTACTCCGGAACGCTTGGTATATAGACTTCTTTCAGGTGTTGAAAGATAATGATATCGAAGTTTTTGGTAAAGAAAAATTAAAAAGAGTTAGTGTAAATGCCTATAAACCTATGACTTTATTGCGAACTAGTTCAGATATGGATTGGTTTAACTTAAAGGTGAAAGTCTCCTTCAACGGACATTCTGTCTCTTTGCGCGATATCAGAAAGGCGATTGTGAAAAAGGATGAGTATATTTTGTTAAAAGATGGCAGCATGGGTCTATTGCCCGAAGATTGGGTGCAGAAGTATGCGCATGTATTAAGCTTAGGCGAGGTGAAAAATGAAGAGATACGTATTTCTAAATTACAATTTTCTTTGTTGGATGACTTATTAGTCGATATAACAGAAGATGAGATTCGACAAGAGATAAAAGAGAAAAAGAAACGCTTCTTGCATTTCGATTCCATGGAGGAAGTGCTTTTGCCACTGGGCATTCAAGCCTCCTTACGCGATTATCAATTGGCGGGCTATCAGTGGTTGCATTTCTTACATAAATATAAGTGGGGTGGTTGTTTGGCAGATGATATGGGCTTAGGTAAAACCATTCAAATCATCACTTTTTTGAGTAGTGTTTTATTGCCAGAACAACCACATTTGATAGTGGTACCGACGACTTTGTTGTTTAATTGGGAGCAGGAATTACAAAAGTTCGCGCCTCATTTGACCTATCATATTTGGCATTCGGTGAGAGAAAAAGACACCAGTCATTTTAAGAATTTCGATTTAATTTTAAGTACCTATGGTGTTATCAGCAGTGATATTGAGCAACTCAAAGAAATTACCTTTAACTATATTGTATTGGATGAATCGCAAGCCATCAAAAACCCATTGTCGCTGCGTTATAAGTCGGCCATTCAGTTAAAAGGAATCAATAAATTGGTAATGACTGGCACACCGATTGAAAATAATATTTTCGATTTATACGCACAAATGAATTTTGTGAACCCTGGCTTATTAGGCAGTGTGGAGATGTTTAGAAATCAATTTGTCACCAAACTAGAACGCCAAGATTCTGTAAACGATAATCGACTTTTGAAGGGATTGATAAAGCCATTTATTTTACGCAGAACCAAAGAACAAGTGCTGAAAGAATTGCCAAGCAAAACGGAAATCACTTTGTATTGCGAAATGGAAAAAGAGCAGAGAGATGTGTACGAAACTTTTAGAAAAAGAATTCAGGAAGATTTGCTTGAAAAGGCCCAGGAGTCTGGCATGAGCAAAATTGGTATTTATATTATTGATGGCTTATTGAAGCTTCGACAGATATGCAATTCGCCCGCCATTTTAAATACCGAAGTAGATTATGGACATGAGTCGGTGAAGTTAAACGAATTGATGCGCAATATTACAGAGAAGACTGGCAAGCATAAGGTCCTTGTCTTTTCTCAGTTTGTGAAGATGTTGCAACAAGTGGTCCCAGCATTAGAAGCAGCGAATATTCCCTATTGTTACCTCGATGGACAAACCTCTAATCGAAGTAAAGTAGTAAATGAATTTGTGCATAATGAGGAGAAACGTGTCTTTTTAATCTCCTTGAAATCAGGTGGCTTTGGATTAAATTTAACGGTGGCTGATTATGTATTTTTGATAGATCCATGGTGGAATCCCGCAGTCGAAAACCAAGCCATAGATAGGGTACATCGCATTGGTCAGGATAAAAAAGTGTTTGCTTATCGAATGATTTGTAAGGATACCATTGAAGAAAAAATCATGCTGATTCAGCAAAAGAAAAAACAATTGAGCACAGAAATTATTTCTTCTGAAAGTAGTTTTATTAAGAATTTGAAGAAGGAAGATTTGATGTTTTTGTTGAGTTAGAGTCCATTACTTTTTAGTCATTTATCTCCTCACTTTGCCATATTAATTATGTAATTTTGTTATTCATAAGATAAGTACATAGATACCTTGACCAATAGCACAGGCCTTCATGAAAACTATTTAAAAGCAATAGTGCACCAAACGGAAGTGAGTATTCGTTTCAGTGAGGTGGATGCCTTGGGTATTGTATGGCATGGTCATTATATAAAGTATATGGAAGATGGGCGAGAAGCCTTTGGTATCAAGTACGGCATCTCTTATCTAGATGTTCAAAAGGCGGGCTACATCGTTCCATTGGTGAAGGTGAATTGCGAATACAAAAGACCATTAAAATATGGTGAAAAAGCAATGGTAGAAACCACTTATCATGTCACAGCAGCAGCGAAGATTATGTTTATCTACAAAATTTTTCGCGCCGATGATGGCATGCTCATGGCAGAAGGAGAAAGTGTACAGGTTTTTTTAGATAGTGCGGGCACCTTATGCATCAATAATCCGGCTTTCTATGAAGCATGGAAACAAAAATATATTCCATCTCTAAACGAAACAAGTTCGTGAAATCTGCTTATATCATTGCGCATCATCTAATTTCTGCATTGGGTTTCACAAGCAAAAAAAATGTGGAGCAGCTGATGGCCAATCAGTCGGGTATTCGCTTAAGTGATAGATATAGCAAAGGATTGGAACTTCCTTTAGCGCTGATTGATAAAACCGCATTCCCTTTTGAATATAAAAAGGAATACACTTATCTCGAAAATTTGATGATACATTCGATGGAGGAAAGCCTTCATCAAGCAACTTTTGATTATAAGAGTGAACGTTGTTTATGCATCATCTCCACCACAAAGGGCAATATCGATTTATTGTCGAATGAAAAAGAGTTAGACATTCCAAAAGAGCGGTCAGGCCTAGGAAATATGGCGGAAGTCATTCAAAAATATTTTCAATTTTATCATGTACCAATGGTGATTTCGAATGCTTGTATCTCTGGATCGATGTCTGTGATAACTGCACAAAGGATGATTCAAGAGGACATGTATGATCACATTATTGTCTGCGGAGGTGATATTGCTTCTGAATTTGTTGTCGCTGGTTTCAATTGTTTAAAAGCGATGAGTCACCAAGCATGCAAGCCTTTTGATGCCCACAGAAATGGTATCAGCATGGGTGAAGCAGTGGCGACGGTTTTGATGAGCCATGAAAAAATGCCTTCAGAAAAAATATCTTTTGAAATTCTAGGAGGTGCCATCAGCAATGATGCCAATCATATTTCTGGTCCATCGCGAACAGGAGAGGGCTTGACTTTAGCCATTCAAAAAACCTTTGAAATGACAGCGTTAAATGCATCTGATATTGATTATGTTTCGGCACATGGCACGGCAACCTTGTATAACGATGAAATGGAGTCCATGGCGATGTACAGAACCGCTTTAGATAAGGTGCCTGTCAACAGCTTCAAAGGTTATATTGGTCATACTTTGGGTGCAGCGGGTGTGATTGAAATTGTGATGGGCATAGAATGCATGCGTGCAAATATGCTGATTAAATCATTGGGTTATGAGGAAAATGGGGTAGAACATCCCCTTCATATCATTCAAGAAAATGCAACTAAAGCACAGACACATTTTTTAAAATTGTCTTCAGGTTTCGGTGGTTGTAACGCTGCTTTGATTATCCAAAAACAAGAAGCATAGATGAAAACTTTTGTTCAACATTTTGTCCATATTCACGCTCAAAAGGTTTTTATCGACGGGGTATTGCGTTATGAAGAAACAGCAACAGCGCTTGATTTTGCTGCCTTTATCAGGAATGTTTATAAGTATTTTGAGATGCAGTATCCTAAGTTTTATAAGATGGACGATTTGAGTAAATTGGCTTTTGTAGGAGCGGAGTTATTGAATGTAAAAGAAAGTACTTTATATAAAAGTGAAGACAAAGGAATCGTTTTAATGAATCGTTCTTCGAGCTTGTATACCGATGCGCTGCATCAAGCGTCCATTGCTGATAAAAGTGATTATTTCCCATCGCCAGCAGTCTTTGTATATACTTTACCAAATATTGCCATTGGCGAATTGTGCATACGTCATCAAATAAGTGGCGAAAATTATTTCTTTGTGCAATCGAAGTTTAATGCTGCTATGCTCACAAACTATGTTGCCTTACTTTTTCGCCAACGACATGTGCAACAATGCATTTGCGGTTGGGTGGAGTTGAATAGCAACAATTTTGAACTCTTCCTTTACACAGTGGAACAAAAATCGGAAAATGCTGTTAAAAGTGCTCATAAAAGCCCTATTTTTGCATCATTAAGCTTGGAGGGCAATCATATTTTAAACGATACAGATAACATTGAAAAGTTATATAAATTATAAATAGCATGGAAGATTTAAAATTAAAATTGAAGGAACAGATTATCGAGGCATTGAACTTAGAAGGTATGACTCCTGCAGAGATTGATGATGCTGCTCCCATGTTTGGTGAAGGCTTAGGTCTAGATTCTATAGACGCTTTAGAATTAATCGTCTTACTAGAAAAAAAATATAATATCAGAATTGAAGATCCAAAAGATGGCAGAGCTATTTTTGAATCTATCAATACCATGGCAGCATATATCCAGTCTAAACAAATCGCTTAAATCTATTGGGCAATCGAGTGTACATTACGGGCATGGGTGTCGTTTCTTCCATTGGAATAAACGTTGAGGAGAATTTACAATCGTTAAAAAGTAGCAAAACAGGATTATGTTTCACTCAATTTTTGGATACTATTCACAAGAATAAATTACCAGTTTGTGAGATAGCATATAGCGATGATGCCTTGGCTGAAAAGCTTGGCTTATCTGTCAGTGATGGCTATACACGAACTTCTTTATTAGGCTTGTTGGCGGTGAAAGAAGCCTTGGCATCAGCAGGTATCAGCGATATGAAATCAGCCACAACAGCATTGATTAGTTCTACCACTGTTGGAGGTATGCGTAATACAGAAATGATTTATCCTGAATTGCTCTCGCCAAATTTAAGAAAGGAATATACCAACTTTATAAACAGCCATGATTTGGGCGAGAGCACAGAAAGAATTGCCGATTATTTTGGAGTCAAAGATTTTGTCACCACCATTAGTACTGCTTGCTCTTCTTCAGCCAATGCGATTATTTTAGGTGCCCGACTAATCAAGCATGGTATCGTTGATAGGGCTATTTGTGGAGGTACCGATACACTATCAAAATTTACCATTAATGGTTTTAATAGTTTAATGATTTTGGATAAAGAGCATAGTAGACCTTTTGACGATTCGAGAGTAGGTTTGAATTTGGGTGAAGGCGCTGGTTATATTATTCTAGAAAGTGAGGCCTTGGTAAAAAAAGAAAATAAAAAAATATTAGCAGAACTCACAGGTTACAGCAATACCAATGATGCTTTTCATCAAACGGCATCTTCTCCAGAAGGCCATGGTGCTTTTTTAGCGATGAGTGAAGCATTGGCAATGACTGGACTTTCTAAGTCAGATATCTCATATATTAATGTTCATGGAACTGCCACACCGAATAATGACGTAAGTGAGGGACGTGCGATGCAACGACTTTTTGCGGAGGAGTTGCCGAAGTTTAGTAGTACTAAACCATTTACTGGTCATACTTTGGCGGCTTGTGGAGGTATAGAAGCAGTCTATGCCGTCTTAGCAATTCAACATAGTCTTATCTTTCCTTCCCTCAATTTTAAGAATAAAATGAATGAAGTGGATATTGCCCCACAAACGACTTTACTCGAAAATTATGAAGTGAATCATGTATTGTCTAATTCATTTGGCTTCGGTGGAAATAATACTACAATTATTATTAGCAAAGCATGAAGCAGCGATTGTATATCAATGGACTAGGAGTGATTTCCCCTCAAAAAACATTTGATGTGGAAGGTTTTTTGACAGAGCCAATCGAATATCATGAGAATTACATTTTGGCACTAGATGCAGAATATAATCAGTATATCAATCCAGTTCAGATTAGAAGAATGAGTCGCATTTTGAAGATGACTTTTACTGCGTCCAAAAAAGCATTGCAAGATGCAGGGATTGAAAAACCAGACGCGATAATTGCTGGTAGTGGTTATGGTTGTATAAATGATACTGAAAAGTTCTTGTTAAATATGCTCGACAATACCGAAACGATGCTGAATCCTACCGCTTTTATGCAGTCGACACATAATTCAGTAGCAGGAATGGTAGCATTGAATGTAAAATGCAATGCCTATAATTTTACCTATACTCATAGAGGCTTTTCATTCGAAACATCTCTCTTAGATGCTATGATGTGGATACAAGAAGGAAAAGAAAATGTGCTCATTGGTGGCTTCGAAGAAAATAGTGTGAACAATCACATTGTGACCAATAAGATTGATTTTTGGAAGAAGGAAAAAGTAGCTGCTTTTGATTTATTAAAAACAAATACCATTGGAACGATCTCTGGTGAAGGCGCTAATTTTATAGTGCTTTCAGCAAGTAAAAATGAGCATAGCTATTGTGAAGTGAAGGATGTTAAAATGTGCTATAAGCCAAATGAGAACGAGCTTTTGGAGGCCTTAAGTCAGTTTTTACAGAAGAATAATCTAGAAATAAAAGATATCGATGTATACCTCACTGGTCTCAATGGAGATAGTAGTATGGATGGAATCTATTATCGGAGCATGAATGAGTTGATGAAGGATGTTCCTGTTGCTTGGTTCAAACATTTATCTGGCGATTATTACACCTCTGGCTCATTTGGACTATGGGTGGCTGCACAAATTTGTAAAAGGCAAGAAGTCCCACCAATATTGATGTTAGATGGAGCTAGTCCAAAGAAGCCTATCAAAAATATACTGCTCTACAATCATTATAGAAATATTAATCATAGTTTTTATTTGATTCAATCATGAACAAGTATCAGATGATTAAATAGTTTTTTTGTAGCGTTTGTTTTGCTTTTTATTTTTTTTACTCTTTTTAGTCTACTTTTCTTTGGTTGGGTCTCCTTGTATTCTTCCTTCTTGGTCATTCAAAAAGAGATGCTTTTTTATATCACTTTGGTTGCATCATGGGGATTAAAAAACTCTATATATTTATCGCTGCGCTGTTACAACAGAAACAAGATTCAAATTATTTGACCTAGCACTACAGGCGGACAAAGCAAAAGTAATGTATGTGATGAAGGCTGATTTCGCCACTAATTTTTGATTAATACTTTTCTAAAGTAAATGGCTATAAATAGCAAAATAGTTTTTTAAGTTCCATCTCACTTTTATTTCGTTAGTATAAAGTTATACATAGATTTCGATTGCTCTTCATAGTACTTGACATTATTTTCCGCAAGAAATGATTTTATGACTTCCACATGAATGCACTGTCCAAGGTGCATAAAAGAGTAATCAGAAATTTTTTTAGTGTTGTTGTCAATCAATATTTCTTTGTCAACAATATCAAATCCTAGGTGTAAATGTTTGGTAGAAAACTGCATTCCACATACAATACCTTCTTTATTAAACAATGGACCTCCACTTTGACCTTTTAGCCCGGGAGTACTCATTTCAATACCAAATGGACGTTCCTCATCCACTAAAAAGCGGGTTACCATTCCTTCGATTGGAAAGATTGGTGAGCCAAGCATTCCGTTGTTGGTAAACTGAATATCATCTGCAATAGCATCGTATTCAAAATTTGTAAACTCAGAAAAAGGAAAGCCCAATCGACACATAAATTCGCCCTGTTTAATATCATTCGCATCTTTTTTAAAAATCGCATAATCTGTATAATGTCTTTGTTTGAAGTCATTAAGTTTTAGAATGGCCAGGTCATATTTTGGATGCAGTATCCAAGTATAACCACTCATAGAATCTACACAGTCTATGAATGTATTTTTTATTTGTGCCGTACTTTCTGGAGTGTAGGCATATTGTTGTTCAATCGCTTTTAGGTTATCTGCATATTTTTCATCTTGAGGTAAATTATGTCTCAACAATTTAAAATTATGATATTGTTGATTTAAGTTGTTTGCAGTGACTAATAAATCAATTACATGCTTACAAGTAATGGCATAGCCTTCTTCATTCACAAAGAAAATAGTGGCAGCCCCTGGAATAATCTCTTTACTCAAGTATTTTCTAGAGAGTGTATGAATAGGTCGGGTGAACTTGGCAGCGGTTTCTATAGCAGATTTGAACATATTAATTTGATTGAACTTTTTTAATAAAGCAATGTGAACGGATTCAAATATAACATCAATCTAAGGATATGAGAAGAGAAAATGAGTGCATATTGTTTGAAATAAATATTGAACAAAGATTTGGATTTGAAAGGAAGTTTTAAAAATAGTACGGAAATTAGGGGAGAATAGAATTACATTGTTACTCCTTTGGTTGTACGCCAATCTGATTATTCAATTTTATCTTGCAAAAAATCTTTGATATTTTAATAAATTCCTTCATAGAAAAAAAAGTAGGAATCGCTGATAATTTTTTAAATACAGCCTTGGCCACTTCCTTAAAGGATAATTTGATCGCACTTTATGATAACAATCAAATGTTATCAGCTGGAACAGGTAATCTTGATGCAATATCTTTTGATAAGTCGGTAAGAAGTGATAAGATTTTTTGGTTAGATCGAAGACATAATGATAAGTCGGAAAATGATTTTTTTGATTTGATGGATGAGTTTGTATCCTATTTAAACAGTACCTGTTATACAGGTATAACAGGCTATGAATTTCACTATGCTATGTATGAGAAAGGAACGTTTTACAAGAAACATATGGATAGATTTCGTAGTGATAGCAGTCGATTATTTTCGATGATTATGTATCTTAATGAAGATTGGGAGCAGAGCGATGGAGGTGAATTATGTATTCATCACGCAGACCACTTGCAAAATATTTCGCCCAATAAAGGGAAAAGCATCTTTTTTAAAAGCAATGAATTATTGCATGAGGTATTAGTGACTCAGAAACCTAGAATGAGCATCACAGGATGGTTAAAATGCGATGCAGCTTTTTTAAATAGTTAAATCAAAGCATCTCCAATTTTCTTCCAATAGAAATTTGGCCTTACCAGATGATACTCTGTTAAGCAACAGTAAATCAAATGGGTTGAGCTACTCCTTTATACTGTCCTTTACTCTTTCGAATATTTACGGCAACAATTTTGTACTCAGGACATAATGCTTCACTATCGTGTTCATCACTCGTAATGATGTTTAGCATTACTTCAGGAAAGTGAAAAGTAGTACTCAAAATACCTGGTTTCACCTCATCTGTTATATAAGCTTTGATATCTACTTTTCCTCGTGGAGATTCCACACAAACCATGTCTCCTTCATTGATAAAATGTTTTTGTGCGTCATTGGGATGCACCATTACCACATCTTCTGTAAGTATATCTACGTTGCCTGTTCTTCTTGTCATGGTTCCACAATTATAGTGCTCTAGTCTTCTATTGGTCGTCATGATATAAGGATATTCCTTACCATTTTTTATGGTCTCATTACTTTCCTTGAAATCGAAATAATGGAATTTTCCTTTGCCTCTTTGAAAGCTATCGAGATGTAATATTTCTGTATCTGAACCATCTTTTTTCACAGGCCATTGTTTTCCATTTTCTCCCAAAGTATCCCAAGTAACACCAGCAAAAAACGGAACGATTTGTGAAATTTCCTGCAACATAGTATCGGCGTCATAAGGAGCTTGGGCATAGCCCATCTTGTTCATGATGTCAACTAATATTTCACCATCTGCTTTAGTACCGGCTAAAGGCTCCACGACTTTTTGTACTTTTTGTATTCTTCTTTCTGCATTGGTGTAAGTACCGCTTTTTTCTAAGAAGGTAGCACCTGGTAATATCACTGTAGCGTATTTTGCAGTCTCGGTCAAAAAGATTTCCTGAACCACCAATAATTCTAAATTGTCCATTGCCGCAATCACTTTATTTGTATTTGGGTCTGTTTGTACCACATCTTCACCCATCAACCAAAGTGCTTTTAGTTTTCCATCTATCGATGCATCAAACATTTCAGGAATTTTCAAACCTTTGCCCAATGGAATTTTTGTGTGATAAAAATCTTGATACACTTGATTCATCTCAGGATTATAAGCATCCATATAGCCAGCACCTTGATGTGGTTGGCATCCCATATCAGCAGCACCTTGTACATTGTTTTGTCCTCTTAATGGATTAACACCAACTCCTTTTCTGCCAATGTTTCCAGTGATCATCGCAAGGTCAGAAATTAACATCACAGTATAAGTTCCTTGCGAATGTTCAGTAACTCCCAAACCATGAAACGACATAGCATTTGGAGCGCTGGCATAAGCTATTGCAGCCTTTCTAACTAAATTTCTATCAACGCCTGTCAATTTTTCCATGGCATCAATATCAACTTTTAATATTTGCTCAGAAAATTCGGCATAGCCCTCTGTTCTCGTTTCAATAAATTCTTTTGCCTCTAATCCTTCGCTCATGATATAATACAACATCATATTTAACAAAGCAACATTCGTTCCTGGCTTTAATTGTAAATGGTAAGTAGCATATTTTGCCATCTCAGTTCTTCTTGGATCGATGACAATTGATGTCTTTCCTTTTAATGCAAACTGTTTCAATTTTGCACCAGTTACAGGATGCGCATCTGTTGGATTGGCACCAATAATCATTATACAATCGGTATATTTAATATCTTCAACAGAGTTAGTTGCTGCACCTGTGCCAAACGCTTTTTGCATTCCTAATGCAGTAGGAGAGTGGCATACCCTTGCACAACAGTCGATATTATTTGTTCCAATCACCGCACGAATAAATTTTTGCATTAGATAATTTTCTTCATTCGTACATCTTGCCGAAGAAATTCCGGCGATGGCATCAGGTCCGTGCTTTTGTTTGATGTCAGTTAATTTTTCAGCAATAAAACTATACGCTTCGTCCCAGGTCGCTTCTTCTAGCTTCCCATTTCTTCTTATTAAAGGCGTTTTGATTCTGTCAGCATGATTGTAAAAGGAAAAGGCAAAACGACCTTTTAGACAAGTATGACCTTGATTTACCTCTGCATCATAGGGTGCTTGTATTGATTTAACTTTGCCATTCAATACAGATACTTCTAAATTACAACCCACGCCACAATACGTACAAATTGTTCGCACTTTTTTATCTGCTACCATTGATTTCGATTCAAACACATCTGATATAGCCGAAGTAGGACAAGCCTGAGCACATGCTCCGCAACTAACACAATCTGAATTCAAAAAATTATCTCCAAAACTCTTTGCTATATGACTATCGAATCCACGTCCTGCCATGGTTAAGACAAATTCACCTTGCACCTCATCACAGGCACGTACGCAGCGATAGCAATTGATACATTTAGAAAAATCTGACGTCATGTACGGATGACTTAAATCTTTTTTTCTATCCAAATGATTTTTTCCTTCTGGATATCGGACATCACGAACTCCAACTTTTGCCGCTACTGTTTGCAATTCACAATTATTATTCACTTCGCAAGTCAGACAATCCAAAGGGTGATCTGTTAATACCAACTCTACAATATTCTTTCGTAACTTAACGATTCTATCGCTATGGGTATAGATATATGAATTCGGTATGACTGGCGTATGACAAGAAGCCTGCGACTTTGCAGGACCCTCTTTAGAAAATGCCACATCAACGCTGCAAACCCTACATGATCCAAATGGATCTAAATTTGGAGCATCGCAAAGCGTGGGAACAAAATCATTTCCAAAATTTCTTTTTACGAATTTCAGAATGGTCTCGCCTTCTTCGATCTGATAAGCTGTATCATTGATAAATGCAGTTAATCCCATTGTATTTATTTTTTAAAGTATGGTGCTAATTCAGTTTTAAAATATTTCATTGCATTCTTGATAGGTAGAGGCAAACCGCCACCTAATGCACAAAGTGAACCTGTTTCTAAGGTTTCCAGCAAATCATTCATCAAGGTGAGTTCGATTTTATAATCTTCTTTTTGTGCTTTTTCTACCAGCTCGTAACCTCGTGTGGAGCCCAATCTACAAGGGAAGCATTTACCACAGCTTTCATGTGCGGTAAATCTAAAAAGATGTTCGATGTATTTGATTAAAGGAAAGTCTTCAGGAATACAAACTATTGAAGCATGACCTAAAAGAAAACCTTCCTTAGCGAAAGAATCGAAGTCTATGGTTAAAGAATCAATTTTGTTCACAGGTACCAAACCTCCTAGTGGACCACCGATATGCATCGCTTTGATTGGTTTTTTAAAGCCACCACCCAATTCATTAATGACAATTGAAAGAGAGGTGCCCATGTCTACTTCATAGATGCCAGGTCGATTAAAATAACTATCAAGCGAAATTAATTTTGTGCCAGATGATTTTTCTGTACCTATGGATGCGAAAGCTTTTCCGCTATGTTTGAAAATATAAGGAAGGTTGGCAAGTGTCTCGACATTATTAACAATTGTTGGTTTGTTAAACAATCCTTGTTGCGTAGGATAGGGTGGTCGTACTCGCACCTCTGGTCTCTGTCCTTCGATAGAAGAAAGCAATGCTGTTTCTTCTCCACAGATATATGCACCTTGGGCTTTTATGACCTTGAAATTAAAGTTGAAGCCAGAGCCATTTATATTTTCTCCGAGTAATTTTTCTTTGATCAAATCATTGATACAAGCTGAAATGATATCCACCGATTCAGGATATTCGCCTCGAATATATACTACTCCATAATCTGCACCAGCCATATATCCTGCTATCATCATTCCCATCAATAATGCATGTGGACGGTGTTCCATAATATATCGATCTGAGTAGGCACCTGGATCACCTTCATCTGCATTGCAGACAATAAATTTAGAATCAGAGACCGCATTTTTGCAAGATTCTATTTTAAACGCCATGGAGAAGCCTGCGCCGCCTCTGCCTCTTAGGCCAGAATCCTTCAAATTAGCAATCAGTTCTGTAGGAGATTTTTTAAGACAGTCACTAAAAGTAGTGTAATATTCAGCAATACTTCCATAGTCACTTGTCAATATTGGCGTGCCTTTAGATGCAACATGATATGTTTCTAAGCTAGTAGTTTTTTCCTCTTTTATTTGTTTAATCTTCTCAATATCATTGCCAGAATAATTTTTCCCATCGATATGAAAAGCACTGTTTTCATGACATCTTCCGAGGCAGCACATTTCTCCAATTTCATCTGCTCCGAATTGGGTTTCTAATTTCTTATGCAAGTCCTTTTGTGTGCCTGCTAACATGCAGGCACTGCCATTGCATACATACACTTTTTTACCTGTATTTTCTGGTTTCAAAAAGTCATAAAAGGAGACAGTGCCAAATACAGTTGATTTACCCACCAAAAACTCATCTCTGATCTTCTCAAGATTTTCTTGACTTGGGCTTCCAGTTGCCACAGCTGCTATACCTAGTTCTTCAAAAAGATTTTTATTGAGACCTTTGCGACCAGATAATTCACTTAAATTTTTTGACATACTTTCAACTACTAGCGATGGTTATTAAATAAAGATAAATATAATTCTTATTTTTCTACCGCTAAGATACCTTTTATCCTTATTTTAAACAAAATTGTGCGTTGGTATTCTGTTTTTTTTTGTTAATACTAATATATTAAAAGCTGAAGAGTGCCACATAGCTATATAGTGATAAATTTTTAGTTAAAGTTGATGTTAAAATAAGCATGGAGAATACACACTTTTATTGTTAAATTGTTGTGGCTTGAATTTTTATTCGTTTGATATTCACTCTGATTTTTTGACTAATTTATTTTGGTGTAGTAACCAAAGATTAATAGTATTAGCTCACTTGGATAAAAATGTTTTACAAATTTGACTTTCATTTTCTTTAAAAAAAGTTTAAATTCTAGTTGAATCTCTTTTCTTATATGTCAACAATCTTGCTTTCAACTTGTGTACGAATCATAAAAACAAAATAAGCAAGCAAATAGCATTCAGCTGCAACTTTGGATAATTTAACTGCAAACACTTTTAGTTTTTTATTGAACACACTTTCTTCTGTTACTCATCATGGCGCATTCCTTTTGCTACAGTTGAAACATGCAGCACAAATGGAAACAAAGCATCGATTGTTTCTATAGCACCTTGCGGTGACCCAGGTAATGTGATAACCAAAGAACTTTTGATCATGCCTGCTACGCCTCTTGATAGCATAGCGTAAGGCATTCTATTTTGTCCGTATTGCCGAGCGGTTTCCATAATGCCTGGAATCACTCTATCTAGTAATGGCGAAATGGCATCGGGTGTAACATCTCTTGGTGAAAGACCCGTTCCACCAGCAAATAAAATGATGTCCATTTTTTCCTCACTTAACTCTATAGCTTTGGTTTGTATTAAGTTAAAATCATCAGCAATAATCTCAAGAATAGTGGATAGACCATAAGGGACTAGCTTTTCAAGAATTGCTGAACCAGTTCTATCTTCACTGCCACCAGCGGCAACAGTATCTGAACAGACCACTACAGCACATTTTAAAACTTGGTCAGTAGATTTTATAAAATCGCTTTTACCGCCTTTCTTGCTTAATAATTTAATATCCTTTATTTCAATAGATTTGTCAATGGGTTTCAACATGTCGTACATGGTCAATGCGGTGATAGCCGCGCCATGCATAGCTTCCACTTCAACTCCTGTTTTGTAAATGGTATGCACTTCTACGATGATAAGAATTTGTAATCCATTTATTTCGTGTTTGATACTTGAAAATTCAATGGGCAAGGGATGACAATCAGGAATGACATCTGATGTTTTTTTGATTGCCAATAATCCTGCCGCTCTGGAGAATTCAAAAACATCCCCTTTAGGAATTGATTTACTTATTATAGCATCTATCGTAGCTTGCGAAGAGACCATTAAAACAGCTGTAGCGATTGCCTGACGAAGACTGTTTGATTTGTGTGTGATGTTTACCATAATTATTGATTTGTTTTCCATTGATGACTTTCATCATCAAATATTTCTTTTCCCCAAACGGGTAACTCTGCTTTTATTCTTTCCACCAATTCATTGCAGGCATCAATAGCATCTTTTCGATGCGCTGATGAAGTAAAAATAAATAGGCAAATTTGTCCACTTTTAATACTTCCAAGACTGTGATAGACATGCATACAGGTGAGTGCATATTTCTCAAAAATTGATTCGCGAATGCTATGCATCTTTTCTAAGGCCATCTCTTGATAGCTAGTGTATTCAATGGCAATCACTTTTTTTTTATCAATGGTATCAGCCCTCACCTGTCCTAAAAAAATACTATGTGCCCCAATATTTGTTTTATGGCTATGATGTTGGATGCTCTCCGCAATAAATGAAGTGGTGATTGGTCCTTCGATAAATATATTTTTGATCTTATCCATTTTTATAAAAAGCTTTTTTATAGGCCATGATGCCTCCTTCCAAACTTATAATTTTTTTCGAATCCTTAAAAATTGATTGTAGGACTAAGATGGCTTCACGGCTTCTTTTACCACTTTGGCAAATAATAACAACTGTTTGAGCTTGAATCATAGATTCATTTTGTATTAATGTTGACAGCGGAATTTGTTTGCAAACAAACTCAGTAATTAAAGGTATTTCATCTTTTTCTCTTATATCTATAATTTCAAAATTATTGCTTAAAAGGAGTTGATTAAATTTATCTAAACTAATCTCATCTTTTGCTGGCTGTGTATTACAGAAAAAATCATAATCCATTTCTGTGAATGATTTTCTGTCTTTAGGCATCGTGGAATGTTCTTTTTTTCTAGCTTTTAAAGAGATTTGATAGCTTGAATTATCAAGCGCATTATAGGTGAATAACTCATTGACTAAGGCTTCGCCAATTCCTGTGATTAACTTAATCGTTTCATTTGCCATCATAGAACCAATGATGCCAGGTAAAACCCCAAGAACGCCAGCTGTTGTACAATTTAGGGCAGTGCTTTGAGAAGTTGGCAAAGGGAATACATCTCGATAATTGACCGATTCGTCTTGCTTGTTTTTCTTGTAATTAAAGATGGTAACTTGTCCTTCGTATTCAGAAATAGCACCAAAAATTAATGCTTTATTAAGTAATACACAGGCATCGTTGATTAAATATTTAGTGGCGAAATTATCTGTACCATCAATCACGAAATCGTAATCTGAAATTATATCAAATGCATTTGATGTCGTCAATTTTTCTAGATAAATAAGCGTAGAAATTTCTGGATTGATTCCTTTTAAAAAAGAGGCAGCACGCTCTGACTTAAAGGCGCCAATATCTTCTGTTCGATATAATATTTGTCGATGTAAATTTGAAAGACTAACAGTATCATGGTCAACAATGCCAATAGTGCCAATACCTGCAGCTGCCAAATAGGCCAATGCACTACAACCCAGACCACCAGCACCAATCATTAATACTTTAGACTCAAATAATTTCTGTTGACCAGCTTCGCCAAAATTTTTGAGCATCAGCTGTCGTTCATAGCGATCTTTTGAAAAAGTGCTTTTCATTTTCTTTTATCCGCCTGAAAAAGCAGGCATGATGGCAATGCTGCTTTTATTTGTTAATGGAATATTTTCAGTTACCAGATTCCTATCTACAGCTACCAAGTATTTTAATTCTACCAATGCAGGATATTTTGTGTTTAAGGTTTGAATCAAAGTGTCCGTATCTGAAATGTTTTCTACTATTAATTGTTTACCAATCACTTCACAAAGTTGACCGAAAATTTGAATATTGAATTGCATGCGACAGATAACATTTAGTCTACAAATGTAATCATATCTGCGACTCCTTTAAGTCATAAGAAAGATTAATTTGTAAGCTGCCACCATTAAAACAAGCACTAATAAATTTTTAAGGATATTTTGATTAAAACGTTGAGCGCCATAATAAGCACCCAATGCACCACCCAATAAAGCAATAACGACGTATAATAACATTTCATTATTAAAGTGAATTCCTTTAGTAAATTGACCAGCAAGACCAGAGAGAGAATTAACAAAAATGAACAAGGCACTTATGGCTGCTGCCTTTTTCATGTCAGTCCATTTCAACAACAGTAAGAGTGGTGATAAAATAATGCCACCACCAATTCCAATCATTCCAGAAAAGAAGCCAATCGCTGCTCCTATAAGTAGAGATAGCCATAGATTTGACTTTTTGATTTCTTCAACACTTATGTTTTTAAAAAATAGAAATCGCAATACAGGAATTAGCAATAGTATGCCTAATATTTTTTTATAGAGGAGCACGTCAATAGGTATCATCCCACCTAAAAAAGCCATTGGAATTGAGGTGAGCGCAAATGGATAAAACAATTGCCAATTAAAGTGTTTAGCGCGCTTATAAAATATAAATGAAGTAAGAGAAACAAAGATGTTTAATAGGAGCGCAGTAGGTTTCATTACTTCTGGTGTGAAACTAAAAAGCGCCATCAATGCTAAATAGCCGCTAGCGCCACCATGTCCGACGGAAGCATACAAAAAGGCCACCAGAAATAACAAAAAGTAAAATAGGATAGTAGATTCCATGGATTCAATTTAGCTGGGCAATAAATGAATTTCTACCATGTCACCTATTTTATAATCCATCTTTTCTGGCTCTAGTTGTAATAGACAATTGGCCTTTGCAAAGGAACTCAATCGATAAGATTCTTGCGCATTCAGTGCTCTAACCGTCTTGCCATCATAAAAAGCTTTTAAAAAGTGAGTGAGTGCTGCTGTTTTATTGAATGCTTCTGAAATCGGAACTTGTATAGAGCTTAGTTGTACATTTTTATTCGTTTGAATAGATAATGCCAGTAGCACATATTCGTAAAAACAAGTGAGTACTGCAGATGGATTACCTGGTAAACCAAAGATAAGTTGATGGTTTTTTGTGCCGAAATATAAAGGCTTTCCTGGCTTTTGTGCGACTTTGTGAAATTGTTTTTCTACTCCACAATCAATGCATGTTCTAAGTACAAAGTCGTAATCTCCTACACTAATTCCTCCAGTAAATAACACCATGTCGCTCTGAACTAATGCTTCTGAAAGTGTTGTTATTAAAAGATCTAAATCATCGGCAATACGATAAATTTGAATGTTATTGATGTGTAAATTTTGAAAAGCCGATTCCAATGTAATTCCATTTGATTCATAGATTTCTCCATATTTTAAATCTACTCCTGGCTGTTGTAACTCATTTCCTGTAACGATAATACTGATATGTGGTTTAGGAAATACTTCGACTTCGGTAACGCCGATGCCTGCTAGAAATCCAATGGCAGCAGGCGTGAGTGTCGAATCTTTCTCTAATGCTAATTCGCCTTTTTTAATTTCTGAGCCTTTTGGTCTTACATTTTTGCCGAGCGATAAGCCTTCATCATCTATGATTATATATCCATTTTCAATTTTTACTTTCTCTTGCATGATAACAGTATCAGCTCCTTCTGGTACTGGCGCGCCTGTGAAAATACGAATGGCTTTACCTGGCGCTAAAGTAACTGCATCTTGACTACCGGCGGCACTTTCTCCTTCTATTTCGAGCCTTTGATTTGCCTTCCATTCACTATAAAGAAATGCATAGCCATCCATTGCTGATTGTGGAAAAGCAGGCATGTCGAAGGCCGCAAATACATCAGAAGCTAAGGTAAGACCCATCGCATCTTTCAAAGACAAAACCTTTGGAGGCATTGCTTTGCTATTTAGTTTGATAATTTCTTTTGCTTCAGAAACTGAAATCATTTAGTATCGTTTTATTTTACCTTTATGCGTAAAATTACATGATAAAATATCTAACCTCCAATATTAATCAGACTTCTGTTATCGATATCTTCGGCCAAGATTTTTCCCTTTTGCTGTAGTAACTATGGTTAAGCGTAACTTTTGAGTTGAAATAAAGAAATTTTTTAACCTGACAGCTTCTTTTCAATGTAGTGGCTTCTCTTTTGTAGCTATGATATTCATGATAATTTGTTTCTTTAGAATTTAATTATAACACAAGTGGCTGGTGAAAAGTCCAATGTCGACCACAAGATAAAAAGATGGTGGATATTAATCAATATTTACCACATATCAATTCTTGATTGTGATAATAAACAAGTGCAATAATTTTGTAACAAAAGTTTAAAGTGTTGTCGAATCATTCCATTTCAGAAGCATTTATTTCTAGTAAAATTTATTTTATACGAGGTAAGAAGGTGATGCTGGATAGAGATTTGGCAGAAATGTATGGGGTTGAAACTAGGCGATTAAATGAACAAGTAAAACGTAATGAAAAGCGCTTCCCTGAAGATTTTATGTTCCAGTTAACAGAAAAAGAATTAGCAGAATGGAAGTCGCAAAATGCGACATCCAATAGAGAATTGATGGGGTTGAGAAAACTTCCGAGTGTGTTTACAGAACAAGGAGTGGCAATGCTGTCAAGCGTTTTAAGCAGTGAGGTAGCTATAGAAGTAAACATTCAAATCATACGAATTTTTAGCCGTACCCGTGAAGTCATCTTAACGCATAAAGATGTTTTGTTAAAACTGGCAAATGTTGAAAAGCAAATATTAAAAATAGATAGACGAACTGAGTTAAACGAAAAAGATATAACTGACATTTTTGATGCCTTGAATCAGCTGATAACAAAGGAAGATGCTTTCGCATCACCACGAAAGAAAATAGGCTTTTAAACTGCTAGTATTAAGTCATAACACCCCCCGTTCATCAGCATCTGCAATGTCAAATTTTACTTAAAAGTATTTCTATCGAGCCACGCAACTTTAGCATTAGCGCCAGCGGTGCTTGTATCCATTTGCCTAAAATCTATTTCTTACCTAGGCTCTCGCAGGTTTAGTGAAGCGTAAATTATGATTGGAAATATGGGAGGTTCTGAACTTCACAGCTAGTGTTCAATGCAGTGGCTTCTAATTTCTAATTTAATATTCATGATAATTTGTTTCTTTAGAATTTAATTGGAACACAAATGGCTGGTGAAAAGCTCAACACAGACCACAGGAAAAAAGTCGTAGATTCATTCAGGTGACAACACCTGAATCGGCGAGAGGAGATAAAAAAGCGGAAATAGTTAACCACCAATAGTAATCATACTTCTGTTATCGATATCTTCAGCCAATATTTTTTCAAAATCGGTGGTAAATTGACCGCCTAATTCTTTGGCTTTATTTTTAATACTTTGGTGTATCAATGGTGCTATGGCTTCGCCTTTTCGCAATGCACCCAGCAAATCTGTTTCTTCTTTAGAGAATAAACAATTTTTCATTTTACCATCTGCTGTGAGTCGCATTCTATTACAATCGCCACAAAAGTTCGCGCTCATGGTGCTGATGATGGCGAAAGTTCCTACATGCCCGGGTACCATAAATTTCTTTGCCGTATCATGCTTTTCGTCTTGAAGGCGTTGAATATCATATTTGGTTTCAATAACTTCTAAAATTTCCTTCATGGTAAACACTTTGTTGCTGGTCCATCGATTGCCACTAAAAGGCATAAACTCAATAAAGCGAACATGGACTGGGGTGTCTTTTGTCCATTCGATAAAATCGTTGATTTCATTATCATTCAGGCCTTTCATTACCACTACATTCACTTTTACATGGAAGTTTTTAGCAATAAGTAATTCAATGTTTCTCATTACCGTTTCGAATTGTTTGCGGCGAGTCACCATCAAAAATTTGTCTGCCTGTAAGGTATCTAAGCTGATATTTAAGGTGCGAATTTTTGCTTCTTCTAGCACTTCTATAAAGTCGTGTAAACGTGTACCATTGGTGGTCATTGTTAATTGAACTGGCAATTTAGATAAAGCCAAAATAATAGCGGCGGCATCTTTTCGAACAAGTGGTTCACCACCAGTGAGCCGGATTTTGTTGACGCCCTGCGCCACAAATATTTTGGCTAAAGCTTCAATTTCATTGACCTGCATCAATTTCTCTGTTGGGGTGAATTCATATTCTTCTTCGGGCATACAATAAAAACAGCGAAGATTGCAGCTATCGGTGAGCGAGATGCGTAGGTAATTATGAACTCTTTGAAAGTTGTCTATGATCATTTTTATTGTATTCCATTTTTATGGTTAGGCTATTTACCTAACTTCATCGCTAGACGATAATTAAATAAGGTCTTATTGCAAAAGTATAGTTTCTCTTTAGAACATGTGCTTTAATTTAGGATTACATAGGCATGTTGAAAGCGATGTGTTTTGCAAATAGAAGCAAATCGCGTGACTGATCGCAACGAAAAGCCTACCGAATGAAAGTAGGCAGCTTGTAGTGAAGCGCAGGACGGCAGCTGTATTTTCGCTGCCGGCACGCCCTCCATAGCACTTTCCATCATACTATCATAGACGATTAGACAATTGTGGTTTGCCTGTGTATAATAATATGTCGCATTACATTTCTTAGCACTTACTTTTGTGTCAAATTTTTTGAATACAATGAGTCAGAAGAAATATAGCGGCCTTATTTTATTATGCTTTGTGATCCTTTTCGTATTGAATGCTTGTAAAAAAGAATTTGATACAACAGCGCCAGGACAAGAGATTACTGTTGTCTATGGATTGCTTGATAAAAATGATACGCGACATTATATACGTATTCAAAAAGCATTTTTGGATAAGAACAAAAATGCCTATGAAATGGCGAAAGAGAGTGATTCCATTTACTATGGAAATCAGTTAGTGGTGAAGCTGACAGACTTGAATACGAATGCTTTTTTCACCTTATCGAGAGCAAATGGTGATACCTTAGGCATGTCGAAAGACTCTGGTATCTTTAGCAATTCACCCAATGTATTGTATGCTTTTAATGGTACCTTGATAAAAGACCATGCCTATCGCTTGAGTGTAGAAAATACAAGTACCGGAAACATAGCAACGAGCACCATAAATATTGTGAACGAACCAAAACTAATCTATCCGTTCAACAACCTCACCAATTTCTCCATGATTGATACCACTGCTTTTAGTATCAGATTTAATTCAGGGAAATATGGTCGCGTGTACGACTTGAGTATCAGATTTAATTATTCGGAGTGGGATATTTCTACGCCAACAATAATTAGTTATAAAAGTGTTTCCTACATTGCGGCAAGGGGATTGAAGAGTGTTAATTTGAATGGGAGTGAGTTGATGGAGACTTCTATTCAGCGCTCCGACTTTTTTCGTCAGCTGAAGATACTTATTCCTTTTGATCCGACGAAACAACGCAAAGCGAGTGTGATTAATTCGATTCAATTCATGCTATATGCTGGAGGTGACGAATTGTATAAATATGTTCAAGTAAAAAATGCGCAAGGCGGACTCACTTCTTCTAGTATTCTGCCTGTGTATACAAATGTTGAAAATGGCTTAGGTGTTTTTAGTAGTCGCACTATGGTGGAAGCAAAGAATATTAGCTTTAATGGCGATACACAGGATTCGATTAGAATTGGTTATTATACGAAAGACCTAAACTTCGTTCCATAGAATATCTGTCTTTTTGACATAAAATTGATAGGCTGTCGTGGTTTTTTGCCGTTGACAGCCTATTTTTATTTCATTTTGTCAGTCGTTTGGCTTGGCATAACTATTGAAGAATTCCATTCGTAAATCAAGCGTAAAAAACAACTAAATATAAACAAAAACAAAATTAAAAAAAATATGGGAAAAATAATTGGAATAGACTTAGGAACCACCAACTCGTGTGTTTCTGTCATGGAAGGATCTGATCCTGTTGTCATACAGAATGATGAGGGAAGAAGAACCACTCCATCAGTAGTAGGCTTTATTGATAATGGAGAAAGAAAAATTGGTGATCCAGCAAAAAGACAAGCGATTACCAATCCAACAAAAACCGTTCAATCAATCAAGCGTTTTATGGGCGTTCGTTATGATGAAGCGGTGAAAGAATCTTCTAAAGTGCCGTATAAAATTGCCAAGGGCGATAACAATACTGTGCGGGTAGATATTGATGGTAGGATGTATAGTCCACAGGAAATTTCTGCGATGATTTTGCAAAAGATGAAAAAGACGGCAGAAGATTATTTGGGAACAACAGTTACAGAGGCAGTGATTACAGTACCTGCTTACTTCAACGATTCTCAGCGTCAGGCAACAAAAGAAGCGGGTGAAATTGCTGGTTTAACTGTTCGTAGAATCATCAACGAGCCTACCGCAGCGGCATTAGCTTATGGATTGGATAAGGGTGGTAAAGACATGCGTATAGCAGTTTATGACTTGGGTGGTGGAACTTTTGATATCTCTGTTCTCGAATTAGGCGATGGGGTATTCGAAGTAAAATCAACAAATGGTGATACACATTTGGGAGGTGATGATTTTGACCAAGTGATTATTGATTGGTTAGCAGCAGAGTTCAAAGCTTCTGAGCACATGGATTTGATAAAAGATCCAATGGCTTTACAAAGATTAAAAGAAGCAGCAGAGAAAGCGAAAATTGAATTGTCGAGCAGTCAAGAAACAGAGATTAACTTGCCGTATATTACTGCTGTGGACGGGGTACCGAAGCACTTAGTGAAAAAATTAACGCGTGCAAAATTTGAGCAGTTAGCAGATTCATTGGTGACACGTTCATTGGAGCCATGTAAGCAAGCATTGAAAGATGCAGGTTATACAGCGAATGATATTGATGAGGTATTGTTGGTAGGAGGTAGCACACGTATCCCCAAAATACAAGAAGTGGTAGAAAAATTCTTCGGTAAAAAGCCAAGTAAGGGTGTGAATCCTGATGAGGTAGTTGCCGTTGGTGCAGCGATACAGGGTGGTATTTTGAGCGGTGATGTAAAAGATGATATTGTATTGGTTGACGTTACGCCATTGTCTTTGGGTATCGAAACAATGGGTGGTGTGATGACGAAGTTAATCGAAAGCAACACAACCATCCCTACTAAAAAATCTCAGACATTTACCACTGCAGCCGATAATCAGAGTGCGGTTGAAATACACGTTCTGCAAGGAGAAAGATCTATGGCGAAGGATAACAGAACTATTGGTCGTTTTCACTTGACCGACTTGCCGCCAGCAATGAGAGGAGTGCCACAAGTAGAAGTAAGTTTCGATTTGGATGCGAACGGAATTTTGCAAGTAAGTGCTTTGGATAAAGGAACAAATAAGCAACAAACCATTCGTATTGAAGCATCAACAGGCCTGAGCAAGGATGAGATTGAGAAGATGAAGAAAGAGGCTCAAGCGAATGAAGCCGCTGATAAAGAAGTTCGTGAGAAAGCAGAGAAAATGAACGAAGCAGATACCCTACTTTTCCAAACAGAAAAACAATTGAAAGAGTTTGGCGAGAAAATGAGTGAAGGCAATAAAACGAACATTGAATCTGCGTTAGCGAACTTAAAGACAGCGAAAGAAACGGGTGAGATTGCACAGATTGATCCAGCGATTACAAAATTGAATGAAGCATGGAATGCAGCCTCTCAAGAAATTTATCAAGCACAGCAGAATGCCGGGGGCGCTGATGCAGGAGCTGGTGAGCAACAAGAACATGCGAATGCAGGTGCAGGCGCTGGGGAAGAAAATGTAAGTGATGCAGACTTCGAAGAAGTGAAGTAATTCAACAATCATTAAATTAAAAAAATCCTCTTGAGTTTTCAAGGGGATTTTTTTTGTGATGTTGTGTAGTGATTTGTGGATGCATGATGACTCATACCCAAAAGATCGACTCATCAGGCTAATCTGTTAGTTCTTTATCTTAATTCTTCTTTTAAAAATAATTCCATAGTCATTGTTATTCAGTGATTTTTTGTGTCGTCTTGAAAAAATTGATTGCGAATATTTAGTCTATTTTATATATTTATTTGATATGAAAAAGAAAATACTTGTGAGCCAAATAGATGCTGAAGAAATGTATGTAAGAATGCTATTTACTTTTTCTTTGAAGATCTACTACTGTCCTTCTTACTGCAGCAATCCTGCACTCCATTGCAGCGCATATACAGCCTTATAATATTTGGTTTTGAGTGCTATTAGTTTTTCGAGGGCGTCTAATGCTTTTGTCTCTCTGCTATTAATAATGAAAAGAGAACTTTCGCCATTGAGCAATCTTTTTTCTTCTGCTCTTACTAATCTTTGGTAGTTATTATAGGCTTCACTTTGTAATGAAACTTGTTTTTTTATAGTTTCAAACTCATTGAAATAGCTCTTTATCTTAATGGCTATCTGCAGTTGTTTTTGATTTTGACCTAGTTTTGTTTCGGCAATTTTTTGTTTCGCATTTTTGTATTCTCCTCTTCCTTGCGAAAATCGTAATGGCAATCCATCAACAAATTAAAATCCTACTAAAACAAGGACATTTGTTTAGCTGCTATCGGCTTAACAACTCTGTTTTGCTGTCTCTTAGCATATACTTCAAATACCGCAGATGCTTGATGTCTAGATAATACAACAATCTCGGTATCACCTGCATTTTGCATAAATAAATCTTGCACCTTTGTAGGACAATTATTATTGGCAGAAAGATGCGATAGCAAAAGCAAAGAAAGTTTATCAGAACGATGTTTTTGAAAGACATCATAAGCTTCGCTATTCGATAAATGTCCCAAACCACCACTGATGCGCTGTTTTAGATGATATGGATAATTGCCTGTTGCCAACATTTCTTCATCGTAATTGGATTCTAAAAAAGCGGCATGACAAGTACTAAAATGTTCTTTTAAAGCGGCACAAGGCTGACCAATATCCGTGTATACGCCAATATTGATTCCATTAAAACTAATGGTGAAACTGTAGGGATCAGCGGCATCGTGTTTCTTCTGAAAAGGAACAATACTCAACTCATTGATGTCGATCGATTGCTTGTCGTCGAAGGTTTGAATCAATGAAATATCTAACATCAATCGGCCAGAAGTCCTCGTCGCCTCATTCACATACACCGGCAACTTATATTTTTTAGATAAGACTTCCACTCCTCGGATATGGTCTGAATGTTCGTGTGAAATAAAAATCGCTTTCACTTTTTCTATCGCTAAACCAAGTCCTTTCATTCGTTTTTCTATCTCCCTACAAGAAATGCCTGCATCTACCAAAACAGCCTCTGTGCTATTGCCTATATAATAACAATTGCCATTACTGCCAGAATTTAAAGAAGCGATTTGAAGCATGAGGGAGATTTGAATATGGATATAAAACTAAGGAAATAAT
>CAMBZT010000034.1 GCA_945872405.1 Chitinophaga pinensis
AAAGTCCCAGCAGCGGCAGCGATTATACCAGCACCGATAATTGCCACTATATTAAACAGGGTATAATCTTCTTCAGATTTGATCAAGACCTTTCTAGCTAATAAAGTAACGCTCCAAAACAAAAACAAGACGGCAAAAGCAGAAGCCAAGCCACTCATTAAGTTAATCATCACAGGTACTTGTGTCATATCAGAACCGGCGAATAAGGTAAAAATTCTACCGATAATAATGAACATTGGCGCTCCCGGAGGATGCACTACTTCTAGTTTCAAACAAGCTGGAACAAACTCGCCGCAATCCCAGAAACTTGCACTTTGTTCAATGGTAGAGCCATAAACCACTAGCGCAAATAGAAACATGAGCCATCCGGCAACATTGTTCATTAACTTAAATTGTTTCATAAATTCTTTTAGTTACTTAAATAAAGGGACGAAATTAAAAGATTTTCACCTAAAAAGTGATAAAAGATGTGCCAATCAACATATTTAAAAAATTAATCCTCAGAGTGATTTGTGGCTCAAGGATGTCAGTGTAGACACTCTACTAACCTTAAAATTTATAAATCGAACAACAAGTTACTTCTATAAGGTAGAAGTTTCATCGAAAGTGTCTTACATATTCTGTGGTACTAGTAATATAGTGTGAGTGATTGAAAGCAATACCCCCGGTTCTTTATCGGGGTATTGCAAAAAGCACGACGATGGTAGAATGCAATCATACCCTTAAGGAAAACTTAATAACCATCGGCACACCCGAAAATTTAATAAATACTCTTTAATTTTTCAACAATATCTAGCACTGCGGGGCACACTTCCGTATTTTTTCTAGTGAGCTCTAGTATTTGATACATGCGCTTTCGGTTGGTATGCGGATACTCTCTACATGCGGTGGGGCGGTCTTCGTAGACCATACAATAGTTTTCGTGATCAAGAAAAGGACAGGGTGCCGTATTGAGTACATAATCTTTATCCTCATCGATATGTAGATAGGTATCGATAAATTCCTGTGGCTTCAAACGTAATCGCTTG
Organism: Chitinophaga pinensis; assembly: GCA_945872405.1. Classification (GTDB taxonomy): domain Bacteria; phylum Bacteroidota; class Bacteroidia; order Chitinophagales; family CAMDFR01; genus CAMDFR01. Next base: position 1,029 of record CAMBZT010000034.1, read on the forward strand.
GCAACTCTTTCTATATCCTTCTGGTAAAAAATAGGACTGGTGGTCTTACAACAATTGGCACAATTCAAACAATCTATCTCTTCAAATACTTCCTGATGCAAGGCATGAAACTGATCGTCTAAATCTTTCGGTTTCTTTTTCTTTAGATTTTTTAAAAGAGCGCTATTCTCATTCATTCGCTTTGCCGCCAGTTGTCTGTGCCTTTCTAAATCGATGTGCATGCTTTCCTCCATATTTTACCCGGTAAAGATAATTCTATTTTAGGAATGCATTGAAGCCTTACTTGGACTAAAAAATGAATTCATGGCAAGGATTCATTATCTTTACTGAAACAAATTTATAATAAAATGAAAAACACAAAACGGATGAAAAACATGACCCTATTGATGGCAGGCATGATTTGTATATTGTCATTTAACAACCTTGATGCACAAACCATGTATGTTGGTGGCTCATCTAAAGGAGAGATAAAAAGCAATGGTGATATCTATATTGGTGGCAGCCAGAAAGGCAAAATAGAAAGCGATGGAGATGTATATATCAACGGCAGTCAGAAAGGGAAAGTAGAGAGTGACGGCGATATATATGTAAATGGCAGCCAGAAAGGCAAGGTAGAAAGTGATGGTGATGTATATGTGAACGGCTCACAGGTTGGAAAGGTAGAAGATGATGGTGACGTTTATAAGAATGGTAGCCAGATTGGTAAATGCTCAGGTGTAAATAGAGCTTATGTGGGCGCTGTCTATTTCTTTTTCTTTCGAGATGAGTTAGGTATTTACTAAAATAAATTCAATTATCAATCAAAGAAAATCCTGTTCTAATTATACTTCTGAACAGGATTTTTAATGCACTTTAATGGGCAAAGGAATCTCATAATTGGAACTTTGCAAAAGTGATATACTATCACGAGACATACACGGCTATAAAGCGCTTGAATTTCAGCTTTGCACATTATTCACCTAAAAAATGTAATCCATGAAAAAAATAAGTGTCATTGTGCTTACACTTTTCTTATCCTTGTACACAAAGGCCAGCACTTCGTTTGTAAGCACTACTTAACTGAAAAGGAAACAGGTCGACTTTGCCTAATAAACGCTGTTTTTTCAACCATTCTTTGTAAGGATCTCGAGGGATTCGCGCTAGGAATTTCATCTAGGTGGAACCATCGCAAATCATTGGATTCATCGGAAATTAAAATCTGCTCTTTCTCATCTGCAATCACTAAAAAGCGGACATCAAAATGCAGATGTTCAGATTCATTCTTGTAAGCAGCAATGGTATGGACATCTAAATCAAAAACACCTTCTATCAATTGAATATTCCTAAGACCAGTTTCCTCTTCTAACTCACGCAATGCCGATAAAACAACATCTGTATCGCCGTCGCAATGGCCACCTGGTTGCAGCCACTTTTGAATTTTAACATGATGCGTCAACAAAGTTTTATCTAGTGTTTGATTTACAATCCAAACAGAAGCAGTGATATGTCCAATCGCTAGCTCTCTTTTAAAACAATCTGTTTGGGTTTGAACGAATTGCTGAAACTGTTCAAACATTTCCTTTTCATCCTGAATTTCTGTAGTATATTCGTTCAGTAATTGGAGTAATTGTTGTCTATGCATGTTTTAAATTGAAAGGCAAAAATAAGTTGAAAATAAAATGAATAATAACGATAATACACACTCTTGTTGATAACCGAAACTAAAGCCTTTCGGCTACACACCGTGATCTTCGATATGGATGGTGTAATTATTGATTCTGAACCCTTTTGGCGCCAAGCAATGATTGAGATATTTAGCAATGCAGGCGTTCAACTTACTGATGAAATGTGTGCATCCACAGCTGGTTTGCGCATCGACGAAGTGGTTGATCATTGGCACAAAATTTCTCCTTGGAAACACAAGGCAAAGAAAGAGATTGTAGATGAAATTATTGAAGCCGTTCGACTTAAAATTTCCAATGAAGGCAAGGCTTTGCCAGGTTTGTTTGATACCATTGCCCTGCTCAAAAAAAACAATATACGGATAGCCTTAGCATCCTCTAGTGCCAAACGATTGATCGTGGCGGTGTTGAACCGTCTAGACCTTGGTGAAGCCTTTGAGGTCATGCTAAGTGGCGAGGAGGTGGAAAACGGCAAGCCTCATCCGGTCATCTTTTTAGAGACTGCCAAACGAATGGGTGTTATGCCTCAAGACTGTTGCGTGATCGAAGATTCATTAAATGGAATCATTGCAGCCAAAGCAGCACGCATGTATTGTATTGCCATTCCAGAAGCTCATAATTATGGAGTAGATAAATTCATCATTGCAGACAAAATATTATTGAGTCTAGAAGATTTTAAAATAGAATATTTAAAATAAAGGGGGCTGTCTTATCGTTAAGAACCCGATAAGCCGGGCTATACGGCGTAGCTCCAAAGACAAGGGAGGCTACTGCCTGCTATCCCTCAGCCAGCATTTAGGATGATTTTTAATTCCATTTGCTTGTTGGTGAATAACACCAACAAGGGCGAAAATGATAGCTATTGTCACAGTATTAAATTCATAATTTTTTAGGTTATAAAATTAATCTAGCTATAAAAGACTTAGAAAGTATAACTGCTATTGCAAGCAAAACGAATGCATTCTATTGATTATCAATAATCATGAATAAGCATGCTTTTATATCCCATCAATTCATCGTAAATTTATCTTATGAAAAAAATAATTTTAAGCAGTTTAATTTTGCTTTTTAGTTTCGTTTTAGTACAAGCAGGCAGTAAAAACAAGACAAAAGAATACTCAAAATTTCCATACTGGATTGTCATGATGGATGATGAAAAAACAAATTATTTTGAGGCTATAAAAGCCTTTGAAAGTTTTTGGGCGCATAGAGTAAAACCCTTAGAGGAAAAAGAATTGCTTGGAGATAAATTAGAAGAATATAGCAATGATAGTAAAGCATTGGCAAGAAGGATGAAGAGACTACCTCCAGCAGACCGCAATCTTACCTTTCAATATAAGAAGTTTATAAATTGGCTACGTGAGTCAAAACCTTATGTGCAGGAAGACGGCAGTATTTTAACCCAGGCAGAAAGATTAAAAATATTTAATAGTGGAAAATAAGAATCCTCATCGATCAATGCATTTAAGCAACTTTATGAAAAAAAATATAAGCACACTTCTGATTTCTTTTTGTATGTTTTTTGCTATGGCTCAAACGCCTACATGGCAAGCATATGGTCCAGTTAAATTTCCATTAAATACAGTAGGTCAAATTAATGGAATGGGCAGAAGTACACAGTTAAAATTTCATCCAAGCAATCCGGCAATTATGTATTCAACTTCTGCCTCAGGTGGATTATGGATTAGTAGAGATACTGGATACAATTGGACAGCAACTGGTACCGACTCCTTTGCAAATACAAAATTAGCCTCGGTATGTATTGATTATACGAATGATCAAATAATTTATATCGGTACGGGTGATCCAAACTATTTTTATAACAACATTGGTATTTATAAAAGTACAAATGGAGGCGTTAGTTTTAGTCCTTCCAACATCAACATTGGTAATAGAATGGCACTTGAATTATTGATGAGTCCGTTAGATAATAATACTTTAATCGCAGCAACTAACGACGGTATTTGGAAAACAACCGATGCTGGTGCTACTTGGACACAAAAGCAGACAGGCGTCTTTTTAGATATGAAGTTCAAGGCAGTACCCAATAGCTCCACTTTGTTTGCAGCAACAGGTGCACAGTTCTACAAATCAATAGATATGGGCGAAACATGGGTACTCGTCAGCAGTGGAATTACAATTTATCCCGATTTAGGCGATGGACCAGGTTCGAGAATTGCTGTTACGGCAGGAGATACAAATATGGTGTATTTATTAATGTTGAATAACGGAGGTACAATTTTTAGATCTACAGATAATGGCGATAATTTTAGTTTAATGAGAAGTGTTCCTGATACAAGTATTGTAGGCTATGACATAGACAATTCAGGCCAGGGCAATTATAATATGGCATTCACAGTTAGTAATGTGAATCCGAATGAGGTATATGTTACAACACATTGTATTTGGCGTTCAATGAATGGTGGAGCATTTTTTACTAAATTGACACATTGGCCATTTATAGTGCATACAGATATGCATCAAAGTGTTTTTTCACCCTATTTCCCGACACATTTATTCAATATGAACGATGGTGGTATCTGGATGAGCAGTGATACAGGTGTCTCTTGGAAATCGATGAATGACGGCTATGAAACAACAGAATTTTATCATGCCGCACAAAGTCAAGTGAAAGATTTTATGATTGGTGGCACGCAAGATAACGGTGGCTTATTTTCAAATAATGGCAACTGGTTCACCTATCAAGGTGGTGATGTGGGAACAGTTTTTTACATTGATTACCTTGCGAGACAGAATGCTTATCAATGTGAGAATGGATTTAACAGAAGTCCTTTAGCAGGTGGATATGACAGCACCTTTTTACCCACCATTGTAAAAGGAAATGATGTTAAAATGCTCTTTAATTCTAGTAATGATCAGGCAGCATTTGCAAGTAAAAACGAAATTTATAGAACTATAAATTTGGGAGACCCTGCTCCTTCTTGGACTCAGCTAACCTCCATGAATAAAAGAGTGATGGATATGGAAAGTAACCCTATAGATAAAGATATCGTGTACTTTGTAACCTCTGATGCCAAAGTCTTTAGAATGGATTATTCGCTTAGTTCTTTTTACAGCTATGGACAATTATCCTCCACTCCTGCCGGAACTTCATTGTATGCCAATATTTTGGCCATCAAATCTGATACAAGTGTTCTCTACTTAAGTTGTGGCAATCGGGTTTATCGCTCTTCAAATAGTGGAATTACATGGGTAAATTTCTCTGGAACATTGCCAAGCATAAATATTATTAATTTGGTGCAAGATGAGCTTAGCAACGATGAATCTGTTTACCTAGCCACAGCAAGAGGCGTATATTATAGAAACAACAGTATGACCGATTGGCAGAAATATTCTAAGGGCTTGCCAACGGTTGCCAATATCGTCGACTTGATGACATTTGATGATGGTTCAATAAGTCGATCATTGCGAGTTGCTTATTTTGGAAGAGGCACTTTTTCTGTACCATATAATTTGACTAAGCCATGCACACCTTCTCCGGGACTCTCCGTTGCAAATAGCGGCAATAATATTTTGGTAAGTTGGACAGGAAGTGTCAATACCACTATTGCCTACAGAAGAAACAATGTGGTGAATTGGACTACGATTAATGCAGGAGTGAGTAGCAGTTATACGGTAACTGGACTAAGTGGATGCGAAAAATATGAATTTAGAATTAGAACAAATTGCCCAACAGACAGTAGTTTGTGGGGTTCAAGCGTTTTTATAAATACACCCGGATATCCATTACCAAGTATTTGGACTGCTCAAGACATCGGCGCTGTGGGCATTGCAGGAAATGTTTGTTATGATGATATTGATCGGTCATATGCTGTAACTGCCTCTGGTGAAGATGTTTGGAATAGAAGCGATCAGTTTTATTTTGTTCATACCCCCATTAGTGGAGATATTGAAGCATCATGCAGGGTCACTGCCATTGGTAATCATTATGGATGGGCAAAAGCAGGTTTGATGATTCGTGAGAGCTTAGATCCAGATTCGAAACATTCGATGGTGTGCATAACACCAGGTAATGGCGTAGCAAGTCAATTCCGATTAAACAACGGCGATTGGACAGACTACTCTGGTGTGGGAGGATTGAGTACCCCCATTTATTTAAAAATTACAAGAACAGATTCTATTATCAGAAGTTATTATTCCTTTGATGGCATCGCATGGTTGTTCATCAGAGAAGATACTTTCAGCATGAATGCCAATGCATACGTAGGGCTCTTCTCGGTAAGTCATGAGAATTATTACTTGCATACAGCGGTGATTGATAAAGTGGAGTTGAGTAACCATCCAAACCTAGCCATTTTATCTCTGAAAAATCAACCCAGCTTTGATATCTCACTTTTTCCAAATCCGGCTAATGATTATATTCAACTACAGATTAACGCATCACAACATGATAGTTATGAGGTATTAATTACTAATTTGATGGGACAAACAATTAGTAAACAGATTCTTCAAACCTCTGCAAAGGAATCAATACAACAGTTTAGTGTAAAAGATTTCAAAGCAGGTATGTATGAAATTCGAGTGTCAAGCAAAAACTTTTCATCCATCAAGAAATTTGTCAAGTTTTAATGCCTTTGGAAAGCATGCTCATTAAAGATGTGTTTGATTGCATTGGTGGATCTTTCAGGAGGACAATGAGTTAGTTTTTATTGAATTTTTATTGCCTGCTTCACATTCTGAACTAAAATACAATACAAATTGTTAAGGAAGATTAGAAAAAGAAAAAATGAAAATACTATCTATCATCATAGGCATATTGCTAGCATTGTTTTATATAGCTCAATTATATATTACTAATTCAACCAAAAAGACAGAGGAACAACCTTATAAGGTAATTCAAAAAGACGGTGATTTTGAGATTCGTTTTTATCCTTCTGCAACGATGGCAACAGTTACCTCATCTGCAAAATCATATAAAGAACTTGGGAATGCTGGATTTAGAAAGTTGGCAGGATTTATTTTTGGTGGTAATGATGCTAACAAACAAATTGCAATGACTGCACCTGTGCATATGGATATCAATGATTCAATCTCAACAATGAGCTTTGTGATGCCGGCCAATTATGATGAAAAAAGCTTACCAAAACCCAATGATCCAAATGTGAAGTTGAGTAAAACAGATGACGAATACGCAGCTGTACTTCAGTTTAGTGGTTTCGCATCCGACAAAAAAATAGAGCAACAAACAATGCAACTAAAGGCTTTGCTAAAAGCGAATAAAATTCTTCCTTATGGTAATTATAGATATTTAGGCTACAATCCACCTTACCAATTATTTGATCGAAAAAATGAAATTATTGTAAGCATTCAGTGGCAAAATTAGTTCTAATCGCTTCTCGATTCTTGATTGAAAAAGATGAGTGATAGTTCAATATTAATCTACGAATAATTGAATTTTAGACACGAAGCTTTCAGTCTCTTTTCATGTCATATAATCAAATCTAACATTCTTATTTAACATTTTTTTACATTGATCTTATCTTTAATTGATAATTAAAGATAAAAAACTCTTTTTATGTTGTCATTCTTAATTAATTTTGTGCTAAAGAATGTAAACGATGTTTTCAAAATCATGTGAATATGCGATCAAAGCGATGATTTTTGTCGCACAAAAGTCGAAAGACGAATTGCGAGTTAGTATTAAAGAAATCGCTAAAGGCACAGATGCTCCAGAACACTTTATCGCTAAAATTATGCAGGATCTCAGTCGTCGAAAATTGATTCATTCTGTTAAAGGTCCAAATGGAGGATTTTATATGGATAGTCATGATTTGAAAAAATCTATCGCAGACATAGTAAAAGCAATAGATAGTGAGAGTATTTATACGGATTGTGTGATGGGCTTAAAAGCTTGCTCCGAAAAAAGCCCCTGCCCTCTGCATTTTGAGTATAAAGAAATCAAAATAAATTTGATTAAAATGATAGAAAATAATACTATCTCAGATTTTAATGACAAGTTAGATTCGGGTAAATTTGTCTTAAAAAACAAATAGTTTTTTTTGTAAGATTAAAAGATCCAGTTTTATGAGGTGCAACTTGTCCTGTTTTAATTATTAAACATAAATAAAAAGTGATCGCTGGCAATAAAATTTCTACGCAAAAAATTAAAGGTACTGCCTACTATCGCTAACCCAACATCAGACTACCCATCAAATATTACTTCAATTTTCGTTCCGATTCTAATATCGGCAAATCATTAATACTCGCAAATCTTTTTGCCATCAAGCCATGTTCATCAAACTCCCAATTTTCATTTCCATAGGCTCTAAACCATTGTCCTGATTCATTTTGATATTCATATTCAAAACGAACAGCTAATCTATTTTCATGAAAAGCCCATAAATCTTTCTTCAACTTATACTGTAATTCCTTCGACCATTTTCTTTTCAAAAATTCCTTTACAGCTTCCCTTCCATTAATAAATTCTGCTCTATTTCTCCATTCGGTTTCTACAGTATATGCCATCGAAACTCTTTCAGCATCCCTGCTATTCCAAGCATCTTCGGCCATCTGTACTTTCTGTAAAGCAGTTTCCAGGTTAAATGGTGGGAGTGGCAATTTCTGTTCCATTGTATTTTTATTTAAGATAAACAATCAGGACAAAACAAATTGGCCTTTATCAATAATTTTAACGCCTCCGATTCTATGGCTTGCTGTTTATCTCTAGCATACCAAAGATGCAAATCGTGATTATAGTTGGGTGCAGTAATTGGATTAGATTTCAATTCCTTCACGAGCTTCTGTGCCACGCTTGGTCGAGGTCCCCAGATGCCCGTCACATTCCAATGCTCATTTAGCTGAATCAATTTTGGAATAGAGCGGGTATCATTCGTTAAGAAGGCATTCATCAATAAAGGCTGTTCATCTCTATACAATAATTTCATGTCAATATTCGCTGCACTCGCTGCTGCAATGGCATTAAAAACTGGCAATACTTGTGAGGAATCACCACACCAATGTTCACTAATGATCAACCAAAAGGTACGATGCCTCAAGGCCTTCAGCTGAGTGACGATGGCTTCACTCATCAGGTATGTTTTCTCCACCCGATGCATTCGTTGCGTATTGATGCTGATATAGGCTTTTCTGTCAAGATCAGGCTGTGTAATCAGATCCTGCGCCATCTTTGCTTTATAGCTCGTATAATCAATCGCTTGATGCCAATAGTTTTGATAGTCAGACTTGGTGATAATGGTTTCTTTAAATCCTGAAGGCATAGAATGTTTTGTACTTCAAAATTAGGATAATTGAAGGAGAATATCAGCTGAACTTAGATTGATGGATATAAGTCCATTATAGGGGCATTATCAATACATCTATACAGTAAAGAAGCATTCCCTGCCCACCTTCATTTTCTCGTGATACATGATTTGTAATCAAATCAAAGGAATCCAAGGGATTCAAATATCTATAGCAGCATCCAGAATCAAACATCCCTATTCAACCCGAATGTCAGTCATTCCGATAGCCATCAGAAGGAAACTTCTTCCATTGAAAGAGGCATTCAAAGTGTAAGAAAACTTTTATATGAAGAAAATGAAAAAAATAGCAATGCAAAATTTGATGTGTGTGTGTGGCAGGCACGAGTGAAAAACACTCGCGCCAAATAAAAAAAAATAGCAATACCAAATTTGATTCAAATGTTTACAAGCATCTCTAGCGCTAATGCTTGCGACAGATTATGTATAACAATTTTCTTGATTTGCTATCTTCTCAGTAGTCCATATTTTAAGATACAATACAAAGCACGAACCCCATCCTTCCAACCAATTTTTTTTCCTTCTTGGTAGGTTCTTCCGTAATAGGAAATACCAACTTCATAAATTCTGATATTAGGTATCCGTGCGATTTTGGCTGTCACCTCTGGCTCAAATCCAAATCTATTTTCCTTGAGTTGTATGGATTGTATGACTTCAGTTCTAAAAACTTTATAACAAGTTTCCATGTCAGTCAAATTCAAATTGGTGAAGATATTAGACATCAAAGTTAAAAATTTATTACCAATGGTATGCCAGAAGAACAATACTCTATGAGGTTTGTCGCCCATAAATCTGCTGCCATACACCACATCGGCGTGGCCATCTATGATGGGTTGCAATAAAATAGTATACTCATTGGGGTCGTACTCCAAATCTGCATCTTGTATGATGAGGTATTGACCTGTCGCTTTGGAAATACCATAGGCCAAAGCGGCACCTTTTCCCTTATTCACTTCTTGTTTAAAATAGCTGATAGATATCGTAGCATTTTCCGTTATATACTTTTCGATCGATTCTTCTGTATGGTCGGTGGAGCAATCATTTACTATAATAATTTCTTTCGATAGATCATCTCTAAGAACCACTTTTTGTATCTTATCAAGAATTAGATGTATTGTATTCCCTTCGTTATAGGCTGGAATAATGATTGATAATTTTTTCATTAATTTTGCTTCTTATGAGTTTCCAAAGTTGTTCACCAAACAGGTTTGCAGAGAAACATCATCTGGGGTAATCACTATTTTTTTTTCATCTCTTAAAATAATCAACACTCTATTTTTCGATTGTGTTGCATAAAAGGTCATTGTGCCATAACCCATTGCATAAAAGCGCCCAAAATAGCCGAAAAATCCTCCTACCCCAAAAGTTCGAATGAGTCCTTTCATTTCTCCCTCTGCAATTCCTCGTACTTCTTTGATGTCAGTCATAGGAACAACTACATCTTTTATCTTTCTTCTTATAATCAGCGCGTCAACCGTCACTTCATAAGATTGTGGCGCATAGAGATAGCAACCAAGTGCTATGGCAATAAAAAACAATATAGTAGCTACCATTGTAAGCCATAAATTTAAGTTATTTGGTTGCTCTGTCAGAATACGAACATATGCCAAGCTAACAAACAAAAAAAGGAGGCTAATACACACTGTAATAATTTTGACTGTTCGGTCTAAGGAGGCACTAAATTTCATTTTTTAGATTTTTTGATAGGTAAAATTAGTGTTTATTTATAGATTGAATAGTCATTAAAATCAATATCTTTGAGAGGTACACGTATTGAATTATGGCATCACTCTTAGTTACGCGTATACAATGCGGTCACTTACACTTAAAAACAGAAGAATACGCACCTTGAGTTAGTTTTGATTTATTTGTTTAGCTTATAAGTAAACGATTGCCCGAGAATACAAGACTTGCGACAGAGTGGTTAGTTAGCGCTCAGGGTCCTCTAAGGAGTGACTCTGATGGTGTATAATTTTATTTATACCTCTGAATTCTTGAATAGGTTTTTTTCAACAAATATTAATACTTTTTAAGCATCACTTTCGTTATACATTAAATTTAGCTCATGTACAAGGCACTTACTATGTTTCTACTATTAGTCCTCTTTATCTCATTTTCATGTAAAAAGGACAAAACTGACAAAGATATTTCCTATTACAATATTGCTAATTTCATCTGCAACGACGCCCTCGTTGATACCGATGGAACAAGTATTTTAATGGTCGGAAATACAAATGTGAGTGGCAATGATGTAAACATCGGAATCATTAAAATCAATAAGTCGGATGGAACAGTTATCTGGAATAAAAATTATGGTGGCATCCATACAGAGAAAGGCATTCGTATAAAAGCAACTACTGATGGTTACTTGATAGGTGGTATCTCCAATGATGCCCTTGGACAGCCATCTGATTTATTAATGATAAAAATCGATGCCAATGGAAATAAATTATGGGAAAAAGAATATGGCGGTAGCGCCGATGAGTCCATTGCAAATATGATAATCAGAAGCAATGGAAATATAATCATTGCAGGTACGACCAAATCTTATGGTGCTGGTGATAGAGATGTTATATTCTTTGAAACTGATGCCAATGGCAATGAAATACAATTCAAAACATTTGGTGGAACTGGTCTTGATGGCAGCAGCGATTTACTGCAACACACAAACATATTGTATACATTGGCCTATACTACAAGCATCGGTAATGGGGATAGAGACATTTGGCTAATGGCCTTAAACGAAGGACTAGATACTCTTTGGACAAAAGCAATCGGCACAAATTTATATGAAGAAAGTAGTAGTATCACACTCACCAACGATAATCAAATATTACTTTGTGGACATTCTGGCACTTTTCCAATGCATAGCGGATTTCTTGCAAAATATTCCTTAGATGGAAGCAAAATTTTCGAAACAATGTATGGTGCTGCTGATCATGATGGATTTCAGTATGCACAACAGTTGCTAGACAATAACATCAAATCAATTGGATATAGCAGTAGTTTTGGTAATGGCGAACAAGCATATATCATCACCACAGATCAAAACGGAACGCTAAGCAAGGAAGAAAATTTTGGTGATGCCAACAATCAACGACTGCATAAATTACTAGAAGATGAAGTAAATATATACTTTTTAGGTGCAGATAATTTGACGGATTGCTATTTTCAAAAATTGAAAAAATAAAGTCTAATAAGCATTAAAACAACGAAAGATTAAGTCTTCTCAAAGGTAACATGATATATATAATTTCTTAAAGCGTCAGTTTTGCTTGTTCTCTTGCCAAGACATCTACAGATAGATCATTGTTTTGGTGCAGACTTTTTAAAAGCTGCAGCTTATCCTTTTGATGTAGCTCATTCACTTTTGCATAATAACTTTCGCGACTAAAAAGCCATAATACCAAGGTGATGATTAATACTAAGATAAAAGCAACTATCGCAATAATTTTATTTTGTGTTGTGAAGCCTTCCAATATCTCAATATCAGAAATCAAAAAACCAATTAATAGCCCAAGTAATAAAAAGAAAAGAGATTTGGAAACTGCCTTTACGACATACCAAGTTCCTCTCACAGAGCGATGATAAAAATGCGAAGCATTTGTTGCCATAATAATGGTTTTAATGAATAGTTCTTAAATGTAGTTCATCTTAGGTGAATTTTTTAAAAAGAATACGAATTTACTTCCTTAGCCCTGTCAGAGTGTTCTCACCTAACAGTAACTGCGATTCTGACTTGTCAAAGAAAAGTGTGTACATAAAGTATTTTTCAGATTCATTCAGGTGATAACACCTGAATGGGCAGGAAAAAATAAAGAGGATTATTGTTTGTAAGGTTTATTCGGCTATGGATAGAAGCGTTATCCTTTTTTGAGATGAAGCATTAATTGATAAAAACATTCCAACAAAAAAGATAAAAGTGGATAGCCACTAAGCCGCCAAAAAAATTAGCTAGCAAAATTATTTTTTAGCTTTTGTATTTTTCGATGCATCTGAATCAGCAGGATGATTTAACGTAGTGTTTTTAGCTAATCTCTTTTCTTCAAAGTGTTTTTCAATAGCTTCACGCTTTGCTTTTACTATTGCTTTTTTCTCTTGCCTTAATTTCTCCTTAACACTCGCATTACTGGGTTTGGCGTTGATAAACTTTGAAAATCCTTCTTTCCCTTTCATCTTAGTGATTGCTTACTTTTTACAATAATATCCTGATTCATCCAAGGGACTTTTGTTGTCTAAATCGATATTATTAAAACTATTATTACCGCTCCATTTGAATAATTTTTCAAAAAATGGAAGCATTTTACTATCCTTAATTTGATTATAAAAGTAAACTTCGTGCTCTTTCTCCTTGATGCCCATATCGTACAAGGTTTGATCATGTTTAGTAATGCCTATTTCATTAAAAAAAGCTTTCATTCTGAAATACTCGCAAACATTACCACTTTCGAGTCTTCCTGCAAAATAGTATGGCATAAACCAGCCAATTAGATAACAACTATAGCTGATAATTTTACCTACCACATGAAAACGAAACTCATAATATTTTGAGATGGGAAGCTCATACAAATGAAGCAATTCAAGCATCTCTTGTCGATGATTCCATTCGTCTATTTCTATTTGTTTGATGGCTATTTTAGCGGCTTTATCCTTTACTGAACCTGCATGACCTTGGTAGGCGAACGCTGCTGCCTTCTCAGCAGAATAGGCCATTTGAATGAGGTCGATTAAAGCAGGATGTTTGAGTATCATCAGTGAGGTTTCTAATAGGACACAAAGCTAACATTAATGAGAGACTACACAACAGAAACTTAAAAACTAAGTACCTCCTAACGTGCATCTTTTAAAGACAAATGAGTATAAACTAAACATCAAATTTTATGCCCTGAGCAAGTGGCAAAGAATTACCATAATTGATGGTGTTCGTTTGACGACGCATATAGGCTTTCCAAGCATCAGAACCTGACTCTCTACCTCCACCTGTTTCTTTCTCGCCACCAAAAGCACCTCCTATTTCCGCCCCACTTGTTCCAATATTAATATTGGCAATACCGCAATCGGAACCCGCTTGTGACAAAAACTTTTCCGCTTCTTGTAAATCACGAGTCATGATGGCTGAAGATAATCCTTGTACAACTCCGTTTTGTAATGCAATGGCTTGTTCAAGTGTTTTATATTTCATGATGTATAAGATAGGTGCAAATGTTTCGTGTTGCACAATCTCATAATGATTTTCTACTTCAGCAATAGCTGGTTGAACATAGCATCCACTTTCATAACCCTTACCTTTTAACACTGCACCTTCGATTAACATTTTACCACCTTGTTTTTTAATAGCGGCAATTGCTTTGGTGTAATTAACAACCGCATCCTTATCAATTAATGGTCCCACGTGATTCTTCTCATCTAATGGATCACCAATTTTTACTTGTTTATAGGCTGCCACCAAACGCTTTTTAACTTCGTTGTATTTGCTTTCATGAATAATTAAACGACGTGTGGTGGTGCATCTTTGACCAGCAGTACCTACCGCCCCAAACACAGTTCCTACAACGGTTATATCAAGGTTAGCATATTCACTTACGATGATTGCATTATTGCCACCCAACTCTAACAAAGAACGACCCAATCGACCAGCTACCTTTGCTGCCACAATTTTACCCATACGTGTTGAACCGGTAGCTGAAATCAATGGTATGCGTGTATCTTTACTCATCAACTCCCCTATTTTATAATCACCAATCACCAATCCAGAAATACCTTCAGGTAAATTATTTTTTTCTAAAACATCACGAATAATATTTTGACAAGCTACCCCACAGAGTGGTGTTTTCTCTGATGGTTTCCAAATACAAACATCACCACAAATCCATGCTAACATCGTATTCCAACTCCACACTGCCACAGGGAAATTGAATGCTGAAATCACCCCTACAATACCCAATGGATGATACTGCTCGTACATTCTATGTCCTGGTCGCTCGCTATGCATTGTTAAACCATAAAGCTGTCTAGAAAGACCGACTGCGAAGTCGCAGATATCAATAATTTCTTGTACTTCACCCAACCCTTCTTGCAATGATTTACCCATTTCGTAGGAAACCAAAGCACCTAAAGAGTCTTTATGTTTTCTGAATGCTTTACCCATCTGACGAATAATCTCGCCTCTTTTTGGGGCAGGCATCATACGCCAAACCAGAAAAGCTTCCTCCGCTTTTTTCACTACTTTCTCATAGTCAGCTGCAGTGGCAGAGCTTACTTTTCCGATCAATTTTCCATCCACTGGACTGATAGATTCAATCACAGGGCCACCTGCCTTTAACCATTTAATACCAGTGCTTACACCACTATTCATTTTTTCAATTCCCAGTTCCTTTAATACTTTGTCGATTTTCATATTTATTGATATTAATTAATTATGTAAACGTTTTATAAAACTGATTTCCTTCTCTTTAGTAAAAAAACTAAAACTTTAAATTTTTAATTTTTTCGAAGGGATTCAGTAAATTAAAATCCAATGTAAAGGTAATTCTTTCGTAAAACTTATCAATTCCGAAATTGAAATTCTGATTATTTTTGATATTGTTAGTGACCAAGAGCGGAAAGTGAATTTCGAAGATATCTTCAAAAATGACTAAAGAAAATCCAGCTTCTGATAAAAAATTAGCATTATTAAATGTGCTTGATTTTTCATTAAACAAATAACCTGTACCAATAGTCAAAAATGGTTTTAATGGAATACGCTTTGGTAATTTAGCACTAATATTGATGCTCATTAACCATTTGCTACTATTACCTAAACCAGTTCCAATCATCGATCGAAAACCACCTTCTTTGTTTGTAAAAACTTGATGAGAAAATACAGGATCCATGCCTGATCTATCTAGATAGATCGCATCATAAGTGAAATCTTCATTGTTTCTTCCTCTATAGTTACCTACGGCTCCATTACTACTCATGGTGAGGCTTCTATTAGGAGGCAAAAGTCCTTTATTTTTATCAATCACGGCATTTTTTTGATAGAGAAAAGTACCCGCAAAAAAACGAAACCGAATAAAACTCTTCGCTTTGTTATATGAAACATAAAAATTGGCTGTTGCTGACGCAGTCATAAAATCTTTACATTGCTGTAAGGCCATAGAAAAATTATATGGATTTATCTTTTTACTATTTTTCCAATTGAATTTTAACTCATTGGTATTAAAAAAATGATAGGTCTTTTCTCCTTTTCTAAAGTCATTCTCAAAACTTTCATACACCAAGGCTGCTCTTCCTGACAAGCTTTTGTGAATATTGCTATTTGCGTTCTTGTTTTTAAAAACGATCTCTGTCGTATATGCAAGGGTATAATATTCTGTAGCTAAGGTCTTTTGTTTATCAATGTTATAATAATTGTTGTAAGAAAAAGATTGACCATTCAATTTAAACGTTATGCTTTCTGCCCAAGCAGGAAAGATATGATAGGCCAATTTAAGAATACCTATTGGTCGTAATGAACCTAATCCAAACATTGGCGTAATGGCGTATTCAAACTTAGGACTTGGAATTATTGAGCTATAAAACAAGACACCAAGCATTAATTTATCTCCATTATTCCATCCCAAAGACGGTAGAATATTAAGCTGCTGTTTTCCAGGTTCTCGAAGTAAACCTATCATTTTTACTGCCACAGGATGAAGTAAGTGAAACTTATCATTTTTTAAGACGGCAGTATTAGAACTTGAAAAAAGATTGATATTATGGGCATCTTGCAATACCGAAACAGATTTCAAATTCTGAGTACTCAAATCAATGTCCAGTTTTTTAGAAGGCATCTGAAACCATTCTGTTATAGAAGTTCCATCAATATATTCTAGTTTCAATGGAATGGGAGTCTGGGTTTTACCCTTATTAACAATCTGTATTTCTGTCTTATCAATAGTATTTTTTCTAAGGTGTGAGATTTTTACTTTTTGCTTTTTAGTATCATTCAACAATTCAGTAAAAAACCAGTTAATGTCTTGTTTTGAGTATTTGCTAAAAATATTTTTGAAATCTTCAGGAGAAATATGTTGAAACATATAACTTTGATAAAAATCATGCATTGCGGCATCAAATGCTTCTTCACCCATAAAACTTTTAAGTTGCTCTAAAATTAAAACTGACTTGCTATAAATGATACACCCATAGTTTAATGTTGAATATGATGCACTAGTTAGGCTATTAGATTGATCTTTATTTAGTGCTGCTGAGTATAGATAAAAAAGCTTTTTAGAATAAGTATTTTTGATTTTCTCCACACCTAATAATCTTGCTATAAATGTATTCCCTAGAATTGTTTCATATAGGTTGATATTTGGATAATATTTTTCTGAATAAGCATTTTCATAAAATGAGTTAATTCCTTCATCCATCCATGGATATTCTCTTTCATTATTGGCAAGGATGCCATAGAACCAATTATGACCGACTTCATGTGCTATTACAATATCCAATTCGTAGGCACTTGAAGCATCACCAATACAAGTCACCATTGGATATTCCATTCCTCCGCCGGCACTGATGGTTCCGTCAATGGCGGTGCAGAAGTCATAAGGATATTCACCCACTTTGTCACTGTAGTATAAAATTGATCGATTGATATAGTCGATTCCTTTTTCCCACAATGCAACTTTTGAGGCGGTAAACATTACGTAGGTGGTTACTTTTCTCTTACTTTTTGGTAGCTCCACCATTCCCTTTCTTACATAAAATCGCTTATCTGCAAACCAAGCAAAATCGTGAATATGATCTTGTTTGTAGGTAATTGTCTTTGACACTTTTGCAGATGCTGGAAATTGAATATGATTATTACGGTCAGAAGCTAGTATGCTATCCTTACTTAATCTATCTAAAAAATCTATTTCACTCTGTTCTTGCAGGACACCTGTAGCCCCAACAACATAATTTTCCGGAAGTGTAATACGCACTTCATAAGAGCCGAATTCACTATAGAATTCACCCTGGTCTAAATACGTGAGTGGATGCCATCCATTTTGATCATATACAGCCGGTTTAGGGTACCATTGGCTGATTTGATAGGACTCACCCACATGACCTAATCGCGAATAGTTAGCGGGTATTTTTACATGAAATGGCGTGCTTATAAAAACAGAATCACCAGGCTGTAACATTTCGTTTAGTTGAAGAATGGCAATATCTGATTCCTTATTAAAAGGTAATAATTTTAATGCAATCCCATTCGCCGCAAAGGATAATGAATCAATAAATCCTGTATTCTCTTCATCCGCATAATGCAGTGCTATATCACCCGAATTGATTTTCTGTTTATCAAGTGCTGAACTCCTATCCTTATAGGCATTTGGCCAAAGATGCATGTAAATGACAGCTAAAGCCTGAGGCGAATTGTTTTTATACATGAATGATTCAAATCCATGTAAGTCATTCGTTTGGTCATTGAGTGTTACCTCAATTGTAAAATTGATTTGCTGTTGCCAATTTATTTGAGCATATGCACTATTTAGTGTGAATAAAATAATAAGGACCCCAAAAAAGTATTTTCTATTTTGCATCTGCTATTGCTACATTAAGATGTAAAGTTTCTTAAAAACTATGACAAAATTTCCTTTTTTTTCGTTATTCAATAAAATGGATTAATAATTGATGTTTTACTCCTAAATATAAAACAGTACTATATGTTTGACGACGACTTTAAAAATGAGCAGGAAGAGGCAGATGAAACAGGGTTAACCGAGTTAATTAGCTCCTACGAAAATGCAGTAAATGACAATCACTCGCTTCATCTTGACCATGAGGCCTATGAAAAAATAATAGACTTTTATGAGGACAATCACAATAGCGAAAAAGCCCTTATAGCAGCAGATTTCGCTTCTTCTCAATACCCTTATTCAGCGACCTTTATGATCAGAAAAGCTCAATTATATATTGATTTGAGAAGATTTGAGGAAGCGAATGAATTATTGAATCAGGCAGAAATTCTAGATGGAGAAGATATGAGTATTTACTTAACCCGCGCAGATCTATTGGTATGGCAAGGGAAACATCATGAGGCAATTAAACTTTTAAAAGACTATATCGGAAAAGCAGACGATGAGGATAAGGAAGATCTCTATCTTGAATTGGCAGATATTTATGAAGATTGTGAAAGATATGACAGGGTGGTTTTCTGTTTGAAACAGGCCATTGAACATAACCCAAAATCTGATGAAGCCTTGAACAGGCTATGGTTTTGCACTGAGTTATTGGAGAACTTTGATGCTATGGTAGATTTTTACAAAGATTTACTTGATAAAGACCCTTACCTTACAATGGCTTGGTTTAATTTAGCGCATTGCTATGCTGGCCTAGACTTATGGGAGAAATCCATTGAAGCATTTGAATTCGTAATAGCCATTGATGATAAATTTGAAGATGCTTATGTTGATTGTGCCGATATCTACTTCACACTAAAACAATACAAAAAAGCAATAGAGCTTTATAAGAATGCCACTACATTGTCGAGAGTTTCTAAAGAAGTTTATTTCCAGATAGGTCTTTGTTACGAAAAAATGAAAGATTACAATAGAGCTAGAACCTATTATCGTAAATCGTTGACTGTCGACTCTGAATTTGATGAGGCGTTTTATAGAATTGGTGAGTGCTATAAATTGGATAAAAGATTTGTAGAATCTTTGTCCTCCTTAGAAAGAGCTTTGAAACTCTACCCAGACAATGTTTTTTATTTAAAAGCCATTGCCGAGGTTCACATTAGCACCAATGAAATTGACTCAGCAATCAATATTTTTGAAAAAATTATTGAAATTGATGGATCAAAAAAATGGCAATGGATTGACTTGGCGAGTACTCAATATTCCTATGATAGAAAAATTGAAGCAATTGAAACACTTGACATTGCCCTTGGAAGATTTAAAAAATTCTCTGAGTTATTGTATGCTAAAAGTGCCCTACTATATGACTTGGGGAGAAAAAATGAAGCATTAGAAATTCTTCAACAAGCTTTAAGTATAAAATTTAAGCACCATTCACTTATCTTTGGACTCAATAAACAAATGAAATCCGACCCTGATGTCTTACATTTGATTGAGCAATATAAAAGTTAACTATGTCAATTACACTTCATCACATCCCCGAAAGAACAATTAGACCTCGTAATCATGGACTCACCATGGTGATGGACAAAGGTCTCAGTATTAATCAAGTGCAAGACATGTTAAATACTTGTCACCCCTATATTGATATGGTGAAATTGGGATTTGGAACGGCTTATGTCACACCTAATCTAGATGAAAAATTAAGTTTTTACAAGAGCAATGGAATCGCTGTTTATTTTGGAGGGACTTTATTCGAGGCATTTATTCATCGAGGGCAATTTGATGATTATGTGAAGGCTATTGAGAAGTATAAAATGCAATATGTGGAGGTAAGTGATGGTTCTATTGATATGGAACATGATGTGAAGCTCGAATATATTAGAAAACTATCTAAGTATGCAACGGTAATTTCTGAGGTAGGATCCAAAGATAATAGCCACATTATTCCTCCTTATGTTTGGTTGAGGATGATGAAAGCAGAACTTGAGGCCGGTGCATGGAAGGTAATTGCAGAAGCAAGAGAAAGTGGCACTAGTGGCATTTATATGGGATCTGGTGAAGCACGTGATGGATTGGTAGAGGAAATATTAAGTGAGGTAAAACCTGAAGACGTTATTTGGGAAGCACCATTAAAAATTCAACAAGAATATTTTATCAATAAATTAGGCTGTAACGTAAACTTAGGTAACATCGCTCCCAATGACGTTATACCTCTAGAAACACTTCGCTTAGGGCTTAGATCGGATACTTTTTATAATTTTTTACCGGAAGAATTTCAGCGTAAAAAGAAAAAGTAAAATTGGTTACTTCTTTTCAATTCTAAAACAATTCAATTCAAAAGTTGTTTTTTATAGTAAGAATGGAAATTCATGCATGAATTATAACTCATTGCATTATTAGAAAAGTTAGCATAACAATATGAAAGATACTTATGGATTAGTTGGTTTTCCTCTTACACACTCCTTTTCACAACGATACTTCAGTGAGAAGTTTGAAACGCAGAAAATAGAAGCATCCTATCAAAATTTTGAACTCGATACTATCATGCAGTTTCCCTCTCTTTTTCAAAAAGGGATGTATTTAAAAGGATTAAATGTTACTATACCCTACAAAGAGTCAATACTTCCTTTCCTCGATGTGTTGGATGAAGACGCAAAGATAATTGGGGCGGTTAATTGCATTAGATTTCACCAAAATAAGTTGATTGGATACAATACAGATCATGAGGGTTTTAGGATTAGTATAGCACCACTTATTAAACCTTATCACAAAAAAGCTTTAATTTTTGGTAGCGGTGGTTCGTCAAAGTCTGTGGAGTTCGCACTTCATAAAATGGGGATTGATTACAAAGTTATATCTAGAAATTATACCTTAGAAAACACAATTCATTACAATGATATCGACGGTGACATCTTGAGTGAATATAAAATTCTCATAAATTGCACCCCATTGGGAATGTTTCCAAATATTGATACCTGTCTTCCAATAGATTTTGATCTGATAAGCGTAGAACATCTACTCTTCGACTTAGTCTACAACCCAACAGAAACAATCTTCCTACAAAGAGGAAGAGAAAAAGGAGCCATGACGAGAAATGGTTATGAAATGTTGACAATTCAAGCGGATGAAAGCTGGAAGATATGGAATTTGTAATTCCTTACTCAATCTTCTAATTGGTAATGCATTAGTAAGCTAATTTATGTTTTGTATTTATTTTTTTCTTAAATCATTTGACTATAAACTCAGGTGATGAATTATCTTTGACAGAAAGTTAAATTGATAGATCATGAAAAGATATTTAATAAAAAATATACAAATTGTAAATGAAAATAGAGTTGAAACTAAGGATGTTTTCATCAACAATGGAAGATTTGAAAAAATTACCAATCACATCTCTTGCCCTGAAAATGTTATTGAGATAAATGGGGAAGGAAAGTATCTTATACCAGGACTTATTGATGACCAAGTTCATTTTAGAGAACCAGGTCTAACCCATAAAGGCACTATTTATAGCGAAGCCAAAGCGGCAGTAGCTGGTGGTGTTACCACGTTTATGGAAATGCCTAATACCAAGCCCCCTACCCTGTCAAAGGCACTCCTTGAGGACAAATATACACTTGCAAAAAACCAATCACTCGCGAACTATTCGTTCTACATGGGCGCATCGAATGATAATTTAGAGAATATATTAGGGATTGACTATTCGAATGTATGTGGTATAAAAGTTTTTATGGGAAGTAGTACTGGAAATATGTTGGTAGACGATGCTGATGTATTAGATAAATTGTTTAGAAATGCGCCTGTCTTAATTGCGACTCATTGCGAAGATGAGCAAACTATAACACAAAATTTAGCACTAGCAAAAACCAAGTATGGAGAAAATATTCCAATTGAAATGCATCCCGAGATAAGAAGCAGAGAGGCATGTTATCTATCCTCTTCAAGAGCGATTGACTTAGCAAAAAAATACAATACACGTCTTCATATCTTACATATTTCTACAGCGGAAGAATGTGAATTATTCACGAATAAAATTCCGCTAAAAGACAAGCGAATTACTGCAGAAGCTTGCATTCATCATCTTTGGTTTGATGCTCGAGACTATGAAAGCAAAGGTAATTTTATCAAATGGAACCCAGCTATAAAGGACAATTCAGACAGGGAGGCAATTTGGAAAGCCCTTTTGGATGGTAGAATTGATGTGATTGCAACCGATCATGCGCCACATACGTTAGATGAAAAAAAGGCATCGACTTATTCGAATACACCTAGCGGTGGACCAATGGTTCAACATAGCTTACAGGCGATGTTACGATTCCATTCACAAGGGAAAATTACATTAGAAAACATCGTTAATAAGATGTGTCATGATGTAGCTACCTGTTTCAATATTAAAGAACGAGGTTTTATAAAAGAAGGCTTTTTCGCAGATGCTGTCATTATTGATTTGGCTGCGAAAGAAACCGTTCAAACTTCAAATCTTTTATACAATTGTGGCTGGAGTCCTTTTTTAGGAGAAGCATTTGTTGGGAGGGGAACACATACGTTTGTGAGCGGACATCTAGTATTTGAGAATGGTTACTTTGATGAATCAATCAAAGGTCAAAGAGTCTGTTTTTATAGATAGTTGAATGTATAATCATAAAATTGAGTAATTTTGGTTCAACAAATAAAATCAAGATGAAAAAAACACTATTACTATTTGTGTCAACTATAATTTCATTTTATAGCTTTTCGCAAATTACAATTACAAATGCAGACATGCCAAACACGGATGATACAATTAGATATAGCATCACCGCAGATTTGAATGATTATACGCTAACAGACACCAATTATAATTGGGACTTTTCAACCCTTACTCCAACCGGACAAGATATTTATCAGTTTAAAAGTGCATTATCCATTAACCCATTATATGTATTGTCATTTGGATTTTTCGCCTATGGAGTAAAATTGGCAGACAGTATTGGTGGTGGACCAATTGTATTTAAGGATGTCTATAATTTTTACAAGAAGTCTACATCCAAATATACAATCGAAGGATATGGTGCAGAATTTGCCGGAATTCCTATTCCTGCGACCTACTCAGATGTAGATGAAGTGTATCAGTTTCCTCTAAACTACGGAAGAAAGGACACCTCAACATTTGATGTGACACTTAGTGTACCCACAGTGTTAGATCTTCGAATAAAAGGCACTAGATACAATGAAGTAGATGGTTGGGGTAGTATTACAACCCCTTATGGTACCTTCGATGCTATAAGAGTTAAATCTTTTATTGATGAAATTGACTCAATTACAATTTCATTGTTCCCAACACCATTTGCTATACCAAGGACCACTACCACCTATAAATGGTTATGCAATGGAGAAAAAATTCCGGTGCTTGAGGTACAAGGCACAGAAACAGGAGGAATTTTCATACCGACGACAATCAGATACAGGGACAGTTACAGATATATCGCCCCTTTAATATTTCCTGTTGCTGACTTTGACGCAGATAAAACAATTTGTAATTTGTTAGATACTGTTTATTTCACTAATAATACAGCTCCTGATTTTGGCACATCAAATTACCAATGGACAGTCACCCCAAGTACTTGTGTATTTATAAATGGAACAACTTCAACTTCAGTAAATCCTGACATACAATTCAGTGCTTATGGTTTATATGCTGTTGAATTAAAAGCAGAAATTCCTGGCGTCTTAGGCGCAGCTCCAGGAAGGGACACATTAAGTAAAACTGATTATATACTTGTTAGAGATAATACTGGAATACAAAGTGTAAAGGCAAGTCAAATAGTTGCTGTTTATCCTAATCCAGCTGCAGACGAGTTACACTTTGATTTATCGATGATAACTTCAGAAATTCAATCCTTAAAAATTATCAATTCAAATGGTGCGATTGTAAAACTGTTCAAAGGCATTGCAAATGATAAGATAAATATCTCAAATCTAAGTTCAGGAAATTATACAATCGAATTGATTGACAAAAAAAATCATAG
>CAMBZT010000035.1 GCA_945872405.1 Chitinophaga pinensis
GGAAGAGCAATTCAGAACTTTATGAATCTACCTCAAGATGATAAAGTAATGGCATACTTGCCTATTTTAAACTTAAAAGACGAAGAATACTTAAATAATAACTTTATTATGTTTTGTACCAAGTTTGGTGTCATCAAAAAAACATTACTTGAAGAATTCTCTCGTCCACGTCAAAACGGTATCACAGCCCTTACTATTAGAGAAGGTGATGAACTTTTAGCAGCTATTCTAACAAATGGCAAGTATGAAGTATTGTTAGCTAAAAAAAGTGGTAAAGCAATCAGATTTAACGAAAGTAAAATTCGTAGCATGGGCAGAAATGCAGCAGGCGTTACTGGTGTCGAACTAGAAAAAGCAACAGACGAAGTGGTAGGCATGGTTTGCGTCAATCCGGAGGACAAAGGAAGAACCATCATGGTTGTTTCTGAAAAAGGATTTGGGAAGCGAACTTTCTTAGATGATCCTGAGACTGGTGAAAACAACTATAGAATCACCAATAGAGGAGGAAAGGGCGTTAAAACTCTTAATATCACGGAGAAAACAGGCGATCTTATTGCAATCAAAGATGTAACAGAAGACGATCACCTAATGATTATCAATAAGTCTGGGGTCACTATTCGAATTGCAATGAAAAATATCCGTACTGCAGGAAGGGCCACGCAAGGCGTAACTTTGATTAAATTGAAAGGAAATGACTCTATCGCTGCGGTTGCTAAAATTGAAAAGGGAGAAATTCTTGAAGCCGAAGAAATTGAAAACATGCAGGATATTCTTGCTGATGAAACTATGGATGGAGCTTTAGAAAGCATCGATAATATCGAACCAGCAACCGATGAAAATAATACACAAGAGTCAACAGGAGGGGAAGAAATAGAGCCAATCGAACCGAATGATGCATAATTATTAATATAAAAGAGAGTACTAAAAATTGGCATGCTTTTCGTCCTATCAAAAAAATATTAATTTAAATCTTAAACAAAATATGAAAAAAACAATTTTAATTATTACTTTAATAGGTGTATTTTATATTGCTAATAGTCAATCAGTTAAAATAACTTCTGCGCAATCGTATCTTGAATACTACTTCAATAAAGAAGGAGATATAAATCTAATAAAAGCAAAAGCCGATATAGACGAAGCAGTTGTGAACGAAAAGTCTTTTGCCATGGCCAAAGCATGGTATGTGAAAGGAATCGTCTATCAAAGTATTTTTGAGAATGATTCAATTGCTACAAAGTTCGAATCCGTAGACATCTTAGGTGATGCCTATAGTGCTTATGAAAAAGCCATAAATCTCAATGACGTACGTTTTAGAGATCAAGAAGCATTATACAAAAACATGAATGGTATATGCAGCTATATTTTCAACAAGGGCATTGATCAATTTCAAACAAAGAGATATGCTGAAGGATATCAATCATTTAGTAAGTTGGAAAAAGCGAACACTTTTTTTGAAACTAACAAACAAAAATTCGCCTTACCTCTCAATGATATTAGAAATAATGCAGCACTTTGCGCGATGCAAGGTGGCTTAACCGAAGAAGCTATTCAATTATATGAAGATATTATCTCTAAAGGATCGGATGATGCTTCTATATATTCATCATTATCAAACCTTTATAAAAAAGGTGGTCGTGATGCTGATGCTAGAAAACTCCTAGATGATGCTGTCGTTAAATTTCCCACCAACATAAATTTATTGATTACTCTGATAAATTATTATCTAGCAGAAGACAAACATGCTGAAGCAATAGATAAAATAAACAAAGCCATAGAGTTAGATGGAAAAAACGATCAATTATATGTAGCGGCGGGTCTTGCTTATGACAAAATGAAAAATGTTGAAAAGAGCAGAGCTATGTATTTGAAATCCACAGAATTAAATGAAAAAAATCTAAATGGATGGAATAATTTAGGAAGCAGTTATGTCGATGAAGCTAACGCTATCATAAAGGAAATGAACACTTTAGGTAGTTCTTCTGCTGACTCTAAAAAATACGATGAACTAAATGTTAAAAAAGTGGCAGCATTTACAAAAGCTAAGCCATTTATTGAAAAAGCATTATCTTTGGATCCCACCAACGAGCAACTTAAAAGAGTGATGATGAAAATCAATGGTGCGATTGCAAACTAAAATATTCTAAAATTGTTGTTGCCATTTTATAACAATATAACTTGGTGAAAGAAGGGGACCGTTGCTGGTTCCCTTTTTATTTTGGCAAAAAAATCAAAACAATAGACTTTTTATGGAATCTCGCTAAAATGATGATATAATGCTTTGGCGTGTCGCTGGCTTTATGATTTTGAACTAGATGAGGCAATCTTTACATTATATATTTATTGCCAGCGCCTTGCTGTTCGCTTTTATCTTTTTAAAATCGATAAAGTCACCGGTCTATAAAAAGGATAACGCTTCCATCATTCACGCAAATGTCGAGCCATTTTTTGAATAGGATTCAACAAAAAAATATCATAAAAAAGACTTAAAAGCACCTATAATCTGAACTACAGCTCTATCTGTAGGTAACAATAAATAATCTTCATTCTTCACTTCGTCAACCTTTACCCAACGGAAAGACTCGCTATTCTCATTCACGAAATCAAATTTCACACTACTGGTTCTTATTTTACTCCAATCATTACATTTTACTAGATAATAGATACAAATAACTTGGCTATCGTCGTCAAAAAAAGAGGGGATAAACATATCTGTGGTATAAAGGTGCTCCTTTATCTCAATAAGAACTCCTGTTTCTTCCTTAAACTCTCTAATTAAACATGCTCGGGTTCCCTCGCCAAATTCGAGTCCACCCCCAGGAAATTTGGTATACTTTTGTCCCTTAATGAGCTCGTCCGAAACCAATACTTGGCTATACTCATTCACCAATATGCCATAAATTCGAATATTAAATCTTGTGATATTCTTCATTGTCATTTTATTGAAAGTACAATTCTACAAAAAAAGAGCACCAATATCTATTTTAACATGTGAATGATTATTGAATATTCTTCAGTTGACTTCTTTTCTAATCATCTTCTCTTTATGATTGAACTAGCAGACTCACTGATAAAAATGAGATAGGTTTTATTAATTTCTCATTTTTTTTACTTTTGTTTGAAAGACCTTCTTGACTATGATTCTTAATTTTAAATTATTCTCTTTTTATATCTACTTTTGTAATACAACAAGCAATTGACGATGTGTCCAAAAGGAAATTACAAAGACATGGTTTGGAATCAAAGTTTCGAAAGAAATAAAGTGATAGAGCCAGGTTCCTTACTTATTTCGGAGCCTTTTATGGCAGACGAAAATTTTAAAAAATCTATCATTTTAATTTGTGAGCATAGCAAAGAGGACGGTACGCTTGGCTTTGTTTTAAATCATGCTACAGAGTTCACACTTTCTGATTTGATCGACGATTTGAAGGATTGTAAGATGATTGTTAATTTTGGAGGACCTTGTGAATTACACTCATTGCACTATATACACACATTAGGTGAAATGGTCCCTGAAAGTACCGATTTAGGCAATGGTTTGTTTTGGGGAGGAGAATTTGAAGCAGTCATTAACCTGATAAATAATGGAATTGGCAACGATGATAATATTAAATTTTATCTCGGTTTTTCTGGATGGACCTATGATCAGCTCATAGAAGAAGTTCACGATAGCTCTTGGATTATTGGCAAATCAAGAAAGGAAATGTTGTTTGAATTTGATCCTCAGAATTTGTGGCATAAGGTACTTGAAGAAATGGGTACTGCTTACAAAATACTTTCTAACTATCCCGAAAATCCCTCCCTAAATTAATCATGATAAAAAATCTATCTAGACAATACCTGATGCTAATGATACTTTTTGTGTTTTTTAGCAACCGACTATTTGCAACGCAGACTAGTATTCAACCTCCATCCATCTATCAACTCGATAGCAGTGCCACCGTCAGTTTATTGACTTGTGATCCAGGAGATGAGATACATAACACCTTTGGACATTCTGCTTTTTACATTCAGGATACTATCACAAAAGTAGATAGAGTATACAATTACGGTACATTTGGCTACGATGATGATTTTCTATACAAGTTTATTAAAGGAGATTTAGATTACTATTTATCCATTAGTAACTTAGAAGAATTTAAGTGGGAATACGAAATGCAAAATCGAGGTGTGGTAAAACAAGTACTTAGACTGAATCAAGCCCAAAAAGAAAAGCTATATCAGCTTTTAGAAGAAAACTATTTTCCCGAAAATAGAATCTATCGCTATGATTTCCTTTTCGATAATTGCTCTACTCGATTAAGAGATATTCTCGAGAAAGCAACAGATGGAAAACTTATCTACGACTTTTCTTTTGTGACTCTAAGCGATAAAGCAAAAAATCAATCCTATAGAAATATGATTGATGATTGCGCAGTAAATTTAAAATGGCTCACCTTTGGTATGGATTTGATGATTGGAGTTCCTTCTGATAAAATAGCAACTCCAAGAGAACATCTGTTTTTGCCTGATAACCTTATGAATGCTTACTTTTTTGCGGCCATAAAAGAGAAAAATTCAAACGAGCCTCTTGTCCTTAATGTGAATTCTTTGCTGAAATTTGATAAAAAGAAAGTAGCTACTCCTTTTTTTCAATCTCCACTATTTGTCTTCATCATCTTCTTATTATTTGTTCTAATCGTTACCATTTATGAGTTAAAGAAAGGGAAATGGTTTAAAGGATTTGATATCATTTTTACGCTATGCTTCGCTTTACTTGGGTGTTTATTTGTCTTCATGTGGACATCAACACGTCATAATGTAGCTTATGTCAACTTAAATTTACTTTGGGCGAATCCTTTACTCTTCATTGCTTTTGCTTTATTCTTCACTAAAAAGTTTCAACTCATTTCTAGATTTGCGCTCCTTTATATGCTCATTAATTTGTGTTTAGTACTTTCGTGGAGATGGTTATTACCTCAAGACTTTAATATCGCATTATTGCCTTTCTTTATTGCACTCACTATTCGTTCGGGATATGTTTATTATTATAATTCAAAACTAAACAAGTCAATACAGAATATAAAAGATGTCCACTAATCTAGATAAAGATATCGATGGCTTCAAGGTTTGCAATCTCGAAGTTGTGAAAACCGCAAGATATTATACCTATGGAAACGAAAATTCAGATACTATTTGGTTTTTACTTCATGGTTATGGCATGTCTGCAAAATCAATGCTAAAGATGGTTTGCGAACTTAATAGCGAAAATTTTTTATTTATTGCTCCCGAGGGCTTATCCCGATTTTATCGAAGTGGTTTCAGTGGACCCATTGTCGCCAGTTGGATGACTAAAGAAGATAGAGAAAACGAAATCAAGGACTACATCCATTACCTAGAAAAGTTAAATGCAACACTTAACCCACATAATAAATCTATAAATGTTTTAGGGTTTTCGCAAGGCGTTGCCACAGCAAGTCGTTGGATTGATCAATCTGATGCGGCTTTTAATAAAGTTATTTTTTGGGCTGGAGAGCCCGCCATGGATATAGATTACAGAAAATGTAAAACAAAACTTGAACGAATGAAGTTTGTTGTCGGCAACGATGATCCATTCCTAGATCATAAACAAATTACCTTGCTCAAGGATTTTTTTGCTAAGACAGAGATTCCGATTGTTTTTGAGTCATTTGAAGGTAAACATGAACTAAATCAAGAGTTACTTTTCAAACTTCTATAAAATGCTACAATTCATTCAATGGGATTTCGATCCAACCATTCATATAGGGATGCTTCATCCAAGGTGGTATGGAGTTATGATGGCCACTGGTATCGCTTTAGCATTTTTTATTGTCGGTGATATTTATCGAAGATCTAAAATCGACGTTAAATACATGATTTCCTTGTTATACATGGTAGTTATTGGGGCATTGATAGGAGCGAGGTTGGGTGAGGTTTTCTTTTACAATTTTAACGATTATAAAGACAATCCCTTAAACATCATTAAAATTTGGAACGGTGGACTCTCAAGCCATGGTGCTACTATCGGTATCATTATTATGACCTTTATTTATGCAAAGTGGCTGATAAAAAAGCCATTTTTTTGGGTAGGCGATAGAATAGTTGCAGGCATTGCCATGAGTTCCGCATTTGTTAGATTAGGTAATTTTTGTAACAGTGAAATTATTGGAAAGTACTCTAACTTACCTTGGGCAGTAGTCTTTAAACGTAATTATACTAATGGTTTCGCAGATGTACTACCAAGGCATCCAACACAAATTTATGAAGCATTAGCTTATATACTGTTGTCTCTCTTTTTATATTTTTTCTTTAGACAAAATCAAAACAAATTTAAGACAGGCGCCATGGCTGCCTATTTTTTGATAGGCATGTTTACTTTTCGTTTTTTTATAGAGTTTTTAAAGGAAATACAAGAGTCTTTCGAAGCGCAATTACCTTTGGATATGGGACAATTGCTCAGTATACCATTAATTTTGTTTGGATTTTGTGTTTTAATGTATAGCAAAAAAAGTAGTATTGATTCCGTCTGATAAGAGAAAAAAGGCGTTACTTTCAGAGATGAACACAGAAGCTTTAAATAAAAAAAGTTTAGTAAATCAATACTAAACTTTTCTATTTTCTGTGATCCCGCTGGGGCTCGAACCCAGGACCCCTACATTAAAAGTGTAATGCTCTACCAACTGAGCTACAAGATCAAATTTTGTTTCCAAAAGCGAGTGCAAATATATAAACTTTTTATCGAAAAACGATACTAATTTAAATATTTGTCAACGTGTTTTTAACATTGGTTCTAAGAATATGATAAACAAGTATCTAAGTCAAGAAAATTACTTTTCAATAATCACTCCGTGCGCCATAAAAGTAAGTTCTACTTTTACTTCAGTTATCTTTTCAATTTCTTCTTTGCTTTTACCTCCATCTGCTGCGTAATGTCTCAACTCTTTCACGCTTGTTGTATCGCTTTTGATCTCCCCTTCAATCACAACATTTTTGCCCTCAATATCTCTTGGAACAAAGAAAGCATAATCTTTAAAATGTACCATCATCGGACCCTCGCTTCCATTTTCTAGCGACATCCAACATCCTTTTTGTTCACAAACCTCTAAAACTTTACCCGAAATTTTTGTGGTTTGTAGCGTTTTTCTATCGTAAGATTTAGTAAATTCAGACAGAGGAATTACCTTGTCTTTTGTTATAATATCGCCAAATCCACCTTTCTCATTTGGTTTGGCATATTCTTGATCTTTAGAGGCATAACATTCTTCATCTTTGCCTGTTTTCTCAATTGTTTTTTTTGCTGGTGCGTTACATGAAGTGATAATAAATAGAACGCTGATTAGCATTAGGGAAATTAGTCTTTTCATTTTTTTAAATTAAATAATAACTTGAAATAAAATTTTGGATCTTTAAATTTAGTTCTCAAATCTACATCTTCAAACATTGTAGAAATTAATTTTTTTAGCTCAATATTTTTAGTGGCTTTATTTACAACAAAATTGAACAACCATGGATACATCAACAACCGTTGAAGGTTGGTACTCATTTTTAATTCAGGACCTAATTTTTTGTATATCTCCGTATCGTAAAACCTAAGTTTTGAAGAAGAATAATCATTTTCTTGAATTGCTTTTTCCGCAAAATGCGCTGCTATCATTCCACTTTGCATAGCATTACCAATACCTTCGCCTGTAAATGGATCAATCAATGCGGCAGCATCGCCACAAAGCAAGAAATTATCACCATGTAATACACGTTTTTTTGTGCCCATTGGCAAGCTACACAAATTGATACCATTGATTTGCCGAGCCTCTTTAAATCGATCTCTAAATTGAGGTAAAGCAAGAACTTTATCAAGTAACTGGGGCAACTTTAGATTTCTTTTTGTGATAAAATCAGCCCTCATTCCCAATCCAATATTTACCTGACCATTTGGTAATGGGAAAATCCAAAAATAGCCAGGTAACAAATCTTTAATAAAATGTAATTCTATAAAATTACCCTCATCAAGTCCACCTACATTTTCATAGTATGCTCTTAATCCAAAACAATTTTCTTCATTAGAAATCGAAAAGTTGTTTGTTTTTTTTGCGAAAGATGACTTGTTGCCATCACATACTATTACAAGCTTGGTGTTAATCCTTATCTCACCGTCTTTTGAATGGAATGAATATCCGTTATTATTTTTTTGAGAGTCCCTGAGTTCGCAATTCTCTATGAATTCTATCTGTCTTTTTGCTCTCACTTCTTCAATCAGAAAATTATCAAAGTCGACTCTTTTAGAAATAAAACAAGGTGCTTTATTTAGGTCTTTATGAGCCTTTCTAAAAGGAATACGTAGCGATTTGCTATTTGGTGCTATGAAACTAATTCCAAAGGATCCAAGCTGAATGGTAGAGTTAGAAAGTCTTTCAAGTAACAAAGGATCTATTTTTTTTAAAACACTAACCACTTTGCCACTTATTGCATCGCCACAAATTTTATCTCGAGGAAATTTTTCTTTATCTACCAACACACAAGAAATATTATTTTTAGCTAAGAATAAAGCAGCACTCACACCTGCCGGACCAGCTCCCAGAATCAAAACATGTGTGTCCAAAACTCTCATCAAAACACAATTGATGCTCTCAAGTAAATTGATGCTGACGTAAAATGTTTGGTAACAAAAAGTCCCATGATATTTGTACTTCCAAGACTCAAACTCCCAAAACGAAAAGTTTTAGCGACTTCTGCACCCAAATTATAATAACTATAACCACCAAATGAAGCGCTTATACTTGGAATAAAACCATACTTCAGTTGATAAGAAAATTTACCATAAATCATAGGAATGTAGTTAGGTAAGAGCCGATATTGAACACCTATTGTCATCAGCGCTTTTTTATGCAAAAGAAAGTGACTATAAGAAACTTGAAAGGTAGAAGGGAGAATATTTGTATATGCTTTTTGAGTGGCCCTTACATTCAATATCTTAAACAAACTATCTGCTTCGAAATTTGTCAAAATACTAGGTCGGGTAAAATTTAAAATATTATCAATCCGAATACCTTCAAATCGAAGATTGCTATCTGCACTAAAATTGTTTAAATCTTTCGTATACTTTATAAACCCAAGATCAATTGCCGATATTCTAAAAGAATTTTTTTGTACGTTGAAATAGGAAAAACTAGCATCTATGCCAATACCAGTACCTTTGAAAGAAAAAAACTCAGGAGGTCCTTGATTTGATTGGTTAATGGACATATTATACTTCACATCTAAATACTCCCCATCCTGCGCTGTATATATAGAAGAATTCTGTGCTTTGATATTGATATTGACAGGCGACTGAAGCAAGGATAAAGCTAAGCCAATGGTATAGGTTTTATTTTCTCTAGAGTATAATTTGTTTATTCCAATTTGATATTGATTGAAACCAGTGTAATCAAATGAAGTATTGTTAATATTGATGGTATCTTCTTCAAACTGCTTGTTGCCTGCAAATACCAGTTGAAAAGCTTCTTTATCAAACTTCATGTATCGCATATTTCTGAATTTGTAGCCTACAAAGAAATAATATTCACCAAGCAATTTACATTTTTCGACATAGTGCGCATAGGACAGCTCTACATTAATTTCATCTTCATACAGATTGATCTTTTTGAGTCTGTTAAAGCTACCCTGCTTCACTTCGGCGTTCAATGACTTATTCAATAAAATAGCACGTGCAAAGTTTGTATTTATGGCGTTAGAACTGTTGCCTTGAAATCCTTGAATACTCAAAAAGTTTTTCTTTTGATTGTAATTCCACGGAACAAACAAGAGATTAGGAACTGATAAACAATTATATTGAAATAATTGAATTTCTCCAGGAGGATTAAACATCTTTTTAGGGTTCGGACTTGCCTCCGCTAAAAAGGAAGAAAATAAAAGTAAGAAGATTAGATTAAAAAAGTATTTCATAAGCCCAAAAAAAATCTAAAATTTTGATTTTAAATCATATTGAAAATCGCCAGTGAGCTTCAATCTAAGTTTATAGTCACTATAAATTTTTAGATAAGCATCGCAGCTAGCTTGATTACTCTTGGTGGAGAATTTGGCGATAACAAGCGCTTTTTGTCCTTGTTTTAACATTGATGTTCTTGCTCCGCTAAGCAAAATCTTAGCGATACTACGCTTTTCTTCGCTGACCTTACAGCTAGCATTTAAATCAGCTGCCTGCACCTTGTATCCATTCACCAAAGTGTCGATTACACCAAAATATTCATCATAAACAATTACCGTTAATGTTGCCTCAAGAGGGTAACCATTGTATGCTATTAGGTTTAAGGTGCCTTCACTTATCGCATCTATCTTTTCTAAGGAGGCACCTAATGAAAAATCAATGGTGTCTACTAGGGTAAGATTATTAGCGATTATATTCAGCGGAACTTCCATATTGATGTTCACATTTAGTCTACTGCTTGCATTTACGAAATCTTGATAAGTGCCGTCATCTCCTAGAGGGTTTACATACACCTTCATGGCATATTGTAACATGTTTGGCAAAAGCTCAAACAATGTTTTAATGTTTGAATTTGACTTATTAAGACTGATAGTAGTGTTAGCTGGAGTGTAAGGAAATTCAGTGGCTTTATTTACTGAAATTTTTGTGTTCATTATTCCTGGAGCATTAAGCAGGGCAGAGCTGGAACCTTTTTTAGCAGTAAAGTCACTTATAACTAAATCGCCCTTTACTCCAATTCCATTTTCAATATTTAAAGAAAGTTTCACATCATCAAGACTTAAGCTCCCAGATTTTATCCCTGATAGAAAATCAAAAGCAGATGATGCAGGACCAACTTGAATCGTATCATTACCTGCATAGCCTTTGATTAATCTAGGCTTTATATTTTCTAGCGTATAACTAATCTTTAGACTATCACTTGATGTTATGGTACGTAACACTCCAGACGAGTCAATTCTTGCAGATATAGACTGTGTATAGGTATTGAATGTGTTATGAAACTTTCCTGTTAAATCAATACTAAAACCCTTTAAATTGAAACTTCTATCAACACTTGAAAGTGAACCAATTGGAGCAGGAGGCACAAAAGTGCTCACAATTAGTGGTCGTCCCATTTTGTCGTATGCTCCTTCAAGTTTATAAGTCAGATTCAAACCCTCTTGAACAGAAGAAGTGATAAATACATGAAGTGTTCCCTCTTCAGCCTCTATGTAAGTTAGTTTTGCACCTCCAGGTATGGTTTGAGTGACATCTTCTGTGGATGCCAACACATCAATACTCGGAAAGATAGCTGTAGCACTTGAAGCGTAAAAACCTAAAATCCCAAAACGTAGTTCTATGTAATCTGAAGTATCCACCAGTGCCTTATCTGGCGAGCTACCCGGTGTACTAAAATTAATTACGTTGACTGTAAAGTTACTCTCAATATGCTTGCCAGCCATATCATAATCTACGTAGGCAGAATCCTTTGGTGCGATATAAGGAATGATGTCATCCACTAAAATACCGCCACCTACAGTATTAAACAACTGATAATGAATATTGGTAAGTGGAACTGGGAATCGATTGACGATATAACCTAAAAGATGTCCACGAATCAAATCAGCTTCCTTAAAAAACAAAGAGGCATCATAAGCTGTTGGCGGAATAGTTAATCCTGAAAGTGCGGGAAAGATGATTGAATCGCCATTATTTGAAATGATGTAATTCCCTAAAAATACGTTGCCCGTGCTTCCAGTACTTATCAACCCTCTTGCTAAAAATCCCAAAGAGAGCTGATTCGTAAAGGTTTGAGATGGCAGACGTAAAGAATCTAAAGTGAATCTTTTGCTAATTCCTGTATCTGGAATATCAAGGAGATAATCACTAAAATTAAAACTGAAAATATTTTTTTTAAAAACAAGGCTGAGAGAATTATCACTATTGACACTTATTAAACTATCACCTACTAAATTACTTATTGACAAATCAGCTGAAAGAATTGGTGCGAGGATATCAGTACTCCAACCTCCCTCTTCATTTTTTTTGCAAGAAGAAGCAAAAATGAGTAACGAAAAATAAATAATTAGTATCGAGAAATATTTTTTTTTCATGGTAGAGAGCTCTTTTCGTTCCTAATATTGCTTTATTATAAATTTATCACCTATCAACACTTCGTAGACACTGAATCCTTGTTTTTTTAAAGAATCGACTTCTTTTGAAGATGCATAATAATTATAACTAGTTGCATTGCTGAAATACATTGTTTCGATACTTCTTTGATCATTCACTACAATTGATTTTTCATCAAGTTTCTTTAATCCTTCCAAATATATGCGATGATCTTTATACATTTTTGTGTAGTTAGTAAAAGGCTTCACTCGTTCTAAAGTATATCTTAGCGGTAACACAAATATAGTAATAATTATGAACCAATTAAAGAATCGGTCTTTATAATTATCACGCAACCAAGAAGCAATAAAGCCATAAAGAATTAAAATCGCCGGTGAGCTGATTAATATATATCCTGGCATTTTTGTCTCGCTTAAGGAGAAGATTAAAATTGGAATTACAATCCAACTGAGTATAAGTAGGAATCTAGTATCTTTTCTGTTGTAAAAAAAATATACTAGTGCTGCTATCAAATAAATATAAATGCCTTCTCCATAATTGATTCTAATTTTATCAAGATAGAAATACCAGGCACCTCCCTGATCATATACTTTTGTTGCATGATTAAGGAGTTCATAAAAAGAACCTAAGAATGCTCCACTAGAATATAGTTGAGTCAAATAAGTGGAGGGTAAGGTTATCGCCAAAAATACAGCTAATGTGACACCTAAATTTTTTATAGAATTTCCTACACTCAACTTCGAAACGACTAAATCGATAAAGAGTAAAACATAAAAAATAAAGAGACTGGTGAAGAGCTTGGTATTGAAAGCTAAGGCAATAAAAAGTCCTGCATAGATATAATTCCAAACCTTTCTTTTGTTTATATTTCTAATTAAAAAATAAATTGCAATGGTGCTAAAACACATAAGAAAGACATCGTAGTGATCAGTGGGCAAGAGACCGCCGCTTAGCTCAATGATAAAACCGTTTATCGCCAATAAAAATGCAGAAACTATGGCCACGAATCTGTTTTTAAACAGTTCAAACGCTATAGCATAAATTACAACAACTAAAAAAGAGGAAATTAAAATAGTAGGAAATCGAACAGCGAATGCCGTATTGCCTAAAACTGATATCGAAGCACTGATGATATATGATAGCATTGGTGGTTTATGAACCCATACCTTTTCGAGCATCCAATCATTCGTATTCCATACTATAAAATGATTCTTATACAAAAATGGGAAAGGGTAACAGGCACTAATATTTTTTGCGGCTAAAGCATGAAACCGCTCATCCCAACTATGTAAATTTGGAAATAAGGATACAAAAATTCTACAAATAAACCCGAAAAGAAAAATCAGCAGCAAAGAAAGAGTATGACGTTCAGTTTGATAGAATCTATAGGCAAAAAAAAGTAAGAATGATAGAAAAGTCAACAAGAAAATACCTGAAACAAGGTTGTAATTATTCAAGACTAAACTATTTATCATTTATCTATGAGTTAATAGCTGATTGAGAAGCATATCTGCGTACTGTAGCCCTTCTATTCTGTGCAAAATTTGTCCACTGCAGTCAAAAATTAAAATAGTTGGAAGAGAAACAATACGATATTTTTGTGCAATGGCTATACCATCGAAATCATCAATGTCAATCTGTTTGGCGAGATAACTTTTATTGGTAACTTCAATCACACGACTGTCAGTAAACACCTGTAAATCCATCACTTTGCAAGGTGCACACCAACCAGCTGTAAAATCGACAAAATACTTACTTCCAGTAATCTCGATTCTGTTTTGAAAATCACTCCAAGATTCAAGCGAAAAGAGGGCAGGAATTGTGCTGTTTTTTTGTATGGTACCTTCTGCATGATCAATTGATAAATCTACGTTTTTTGATGGAAGACCTATCAATTTTGTATTCAATGGCTTTATAGAATCAAGCACTATACTAACTGGTAGACTTTCATCAGGTGGGAGAATTTGTGCAAGTAATGGAGACATTGAAAATGCAAAGAAGAAAATGAAAAGTATACACCTCATTAAACAAAGGTATGTAAAATAAAAATACCTTTAGAATTATCTAAAGGCATTTTTATGTAATTTTATAAAGCTTAATTATTTTACTCCCAGCGCATTCAATGTTTCCATGTTTAAGTTCCCTTGAGGTAAATTATTATCTATCTGAAATTTCTTTAATGCTGTCTTTGTTGCCTCGCCAAAAAGATTATCTGCACCTGTATCACCTACACTATATCCTTTTGCTACTAGAGCATTTTGAATCTGACGTATTCTATCATTTGTTAATTTAGAACCACACAAAACTTCTCTCCAATCAGTGTAGCCACCCTTCTTAACCAACTTTTTTTCCATCACCTTCTTATATGTTGCTGGAACTTCAATTTGCATATATTCTGCTGGCTTTACCATTACTTG
Source organism: Chitinophaga pinensis (assembly GCA_945872405.1). Taxonomy (GTDB): domain Bacteria; phylum Bacteroidota; class Bacteroidia; order Chitinophagales; family CAMDFR01; genus CAMDFR01. The sequence goes on from CAMBZT010000035.1 coordinate 14,509, forward strand.
ACGTGGAACAATTTTGATCTCAGCCGGCGTTGTGATTTGGCGAGTATAAGAAGGAGTTTTTACCGTTTTTCTTTCAATTTTGTTGAATTGAGCTGGAATTTCCTTTAAGCAAATTACCTGACAATCTTTAGGATCGTTCGACAAACATGCTGCATCGCCTGTACCTCTTTCCCAACGGGTTGTAGCAGGTGCTATCATAATATCCTCATAAACAGTTTCGTAAACAGCAGGAACTACTTCGATTCTAACTTTTTCTGAAGATACCACAATGGTGTCGAACACCGTTTCGTATGTAGCTGGAATAACTTGAGATTTATATGAAGTTGCTTTATCAATCACTTCTGCTTCGTAGAACTCGAATTGGTCAGTAATAAAACATCTTGCGTAACATTTACCTGGCTCCGCAAAAGGAGGTAAATCATCGTTTGCTGCAGAGAGAGTACCCGGATAGCTTGCTGAAGTAGCTGAAGTAGATGTACTTGAAGGCATCTTTTTAGCAACAGTTGTTGATGTAGAAGAACCAATCTTACCATCTACTGGTTCTGTGTTACTTTTAGAAGCAGGCACATAAATACTATTTGACTTAGTAGCCGTAGTAGTTTCATTATCAGCTGAATTTGCGTCATTATTATAGACTTTAGTATCTGGATTGTCTTGTTTAATATTCTCTGATTCAGGATTTCCAGTATCAATATAGATTTGACCAATAGACCTTTGACTAAACGCTACGGTTATATATAAAATGACTACGAGTACTTTTTTCATGATTAATTTTCTTAGATTTATAATTACGCCGTAAATATATTAATAATTTTTGCAAAACATTTTTTCTAATGTTATTAATTAAGCATACGATTGTTATTTACTATTATAATCTTTGTGGCTTAAATTCACTCTATGTTTAAAAATAAAACAGTTATTATTACTGGTGCTTCTTCAGGTATAGGCGAAGCGACCGCACATTATTTTATAAAACAAGGCGCTAATGTTGTGCTTGCCGCCCGAAATATTGTAAAATTGGAAACATTATGTGCTTCTTTTGGAAAGAAGGCACTTGCAGTGAGAGCAGATGTTTGCATAGAACCTGACTGTAAAATAATCATAGAGAAAACGCTTGAAAAATTTGGCTCCATAGATATTTTAGTAAACAATGCCGGCATTTCAATGAGAGCATTATTTAAAGACGCTGAAATTACTGTGTTAAAACAACTAATGGATGTAAATTTTTGGGGTATGGTTTATTGTACCAAATTCGCTTTACCATACATTCTAGAATCAAAAGGATCTATAGTTTCTATATCTTCAATTGCTGGATGGCGTGGACTGCCCGGTAGGACAGGCTACTCGGCTAGTAAATTTGCAATGCAAGGTTTTATGGAAGCATTAAGAACGGAAAATATACATGCTGGCATCCAAGTTTTAACCGTATGTCCGGGTTTTACAGCCTCAAACATAAGAAACACGGCATTGAATAATGAAGGACAACAACAAGGTGAAAGTCCGCGTGACGAATCAAGTATGATGACAAGTGAAGCGGTGGCTCTTCATATCGGGAATGCAATTCTAGCGCGTAAAAAAACATTAATCTTGACTACTCAGGGCAAATTCACGGTCTTGCTCAATAAATTTTTCCCCTCTTTAATGGATAAAATTGTGTACAATCATATGGCGAAAGAAAAGGATTCTCCATTCAAATAATTTAGAAATTAACGCGAAAAAAATAACAAAATTCAATGCTTGAACTAAAGAATATTATAGAAGAAACTTGGAATAATCGTTCGTTATTGAACGAAGCTATTAACCAAGGAGCCATTAGAACTGTAATCGAACTACTAAATGATGGAGTGATAAGAGTTGCTGAACCTATCAATGGGGAATGGCAAGTAAATGATTGGATTAAAAAGGCGGTGATTCTGTATTTTCCGATATGTAAAATGGAAACAATGGAAGTTGGCCCATTTGAATTTCATGATAAAATTCCGTTGAAACGAAACTATGCAGCATTGGGGGTTCGAGTAGTACCACATGCCATAGCAAGATATGGTTCATTCATTCAAAGAGGCGTCATTTTAATGCCCTCTTATGTAAATATAGGTGCCTACGTTGATGAGGGCAGCATGATTGACACTTGGGCGACTGTTGGCTCTTGTGCTCAAATTGGCAAGAATGTACATTTGAGCGGTGGTGTAGGTATAGGAGGCGTTCTAGAGCCTATACAAGCAGCACCGGTAATTATTGAAGACAACTGTTTTGTTGGGTCCAGATGTATCGTAGTTGAAGGGGTACACGTAAAAAAAGAAGCAGTTTTAGGTGCAGGAGTTATCCTAACAATGAGCACAAAAATTATCGATGTCACAAACGATTTACCAATAGAATACAAAGGAATGGTTCCTGAAAGATCTGTAGTGATTCCGGGTAGTTACGAGAAAAAATTTAAAGCAGGTAGTTATCAAGTGCCTTGTGCATTAATAATAGGCCAACGAAAGGAAAGTACTGATTTAAAGACATCCCTAAACGATGTTTTGAGAGAATATAATGTTGCTGTTTAGTATTTTTGAAATGAAATTTATTATGACCAATTCTTCGATTTATGTTGGATAAAAAAGTTTGTCACATCACTACTGTACATTCATCACACGATGTACGGATTTTCCATAAAGAATGCACTAGTCTAGCCGCAGAAGGATTCGAAGTTACGCTGTTAGTACTGAATGGTAATAGCGAAGAGCTAAATGGGGTAAAAATTATAGGCATCAAACATTCTTTTAAAGGAAGAATTGATCGTATAAAAAATTCTCCTTCCGTTGCCCTATTAGAAGCATTAAAAGTGAACGCAGATATTTATCATTTTCATGATCCAGAATTACTTAGAATTGCTTTAGAACTAAAAAAGAAGGGTAAAAAAGTAATCTATGATGTTCATGAAGATGTACCACGACAGATTCTTACAAAGTATTGGATTCCACCAATATTGAGACAAATTATCTCCTATACCTTTGAGCGATACGAAAATCATATCGCTGCAAAATTGGATTTCATAATCACAGCAACACCTTTCATTAGAGAAAGATTCGCCAAGGTTAACAAAAATACAATAGACATAAATAATTATCCAAAATTAGAGGAGTTTGATTTTTCTAATAGGCCTGGTTTTAATTCAAATGCCATTTGTTATGTCGGAGGTATTGAGAAAATACGAGGAATTGTTGAGTTGGTAAACTCTATTGAAGGGAGTAACATATCTCTGAATCTTGCAGGAAAGTTTTCTGATTCAGTTTTGGAAGAGGAGGTTAAAACAATGAAAGGGTGGTCAAATGTCATTTTTTATGGGTTTCTAGGAAGGGTAGATATCAATAAATTATTAGCTGACTCAATAGCGGGAATGGTCACACTTCATCCTACAATTAATTATCTAGATTCTTTACCAGTCAAAATGTTTGAATACATGGCCGCTGGTATTCCTGTCATCGCTTCAGATTTTCCTTTATGGCGAAAGATTATTGTGGAAAATGAATGTGGACTTTTAGTAGATCCTTTAGCACCTTTAGAGATTAGAAAAGCCATTGATTCTCTTGTTATGAATAGAGACAGAGCAAAAAACTTCGGCATCAATGGAAGAGAAGCCATCAAGAAAAAATTCAATTGGTCTATAGAATCAAAAAAGTTAATCGAAGTTTATCATCAAATATAAATGTAACATGCAAGGAATTACTCAAACTAATTTTCAATTACCCGGTCAATTATCACACTATAAAGGAAAAGTACGTGAAGTATATTCACTCTCTGAAAACGTGGTGATGATTGCATCAGATAGGATCTCTGCCTTTGATGTAATTCTTCCTCGTCCAATTCCTTACAAAGGACAAGTGCTAAATCAAATTGCGGCAAAGTTTTTAAGAGAGACTGAGAATATTTGCCCAAATTGGCTGCTTTCTACTCCAGATCCAAACGTTGCAATTGGCATCAAATGCGAACCTATTCGAATAGAAATGGTAATAAGAGGATATTTGGCTGGTCATGCTTGGAGGACATACAAAAGCGGCACTAAGATGCTATGTGGTATTGAGTTGCCTGAAGGATTGAGAGAAAATGACAAGTTGCCAACTCCAATTATTACGCCTGCATCAAAGGCAGAAGAAGGGCATGATGAAGACATAAGTAGAGAAGCTATTTTGTATAAAAAATTAGTGTCTGCTGATGTCTATGACTTAATGGAAAAATACACCTATCAGCTGTTTCAACGTGGGACAGAAATAGCAGAAAAACAAGGATTAATTCTGGTTGATTCTAAGTACGAATTTGGACTCCATAACGGAGTAGTTACCTTGATAGATGAAATTCATACACCAGACTCTTCGAGATATTTTTATTCTGAAAAGTATGCAGAAAATCAAAAAAACGGCATCGGCCAAAGGCACTTAAGTAAAGAATTTGTACGTGAATGGTTGATTGAAAATAATTTTATGGGACATGTTGATCAACAAATACCCCTTATGACAGATGAGGTGGTTGAATCCATTAGTAAAAGATATATCGAGCTTTATGAAAGATTAACTGGCGACCAATTCATCAAAAGAAGTTACGAAAATGTTCTTTTAGAGATAGAAACAAATATTAAGAATCATTTGATGAAAGATGCATAAAACATTATTGACATGAAAGAGTATATGATAAGCATTTCTTTTCCTGAGGAGTGGACAGAAGAGTTTATAGATTTGATTCCTTCACAAAGAAACCATATAGATCATTTATTGAGTACCGGAAAAGTGTTGTCTTATTCTTTAGCAGCAGATCGTACGATGCTATGGGTGGTCATGTTGGCGAATAATGAAAATGATTTATTGACTATTGTGAGTAAATTTCCTCTGATGAAATATATGGTTATCGACTACCTAGAATTAATGTTTCATAACACCTCAGCAAATTCATTTCCTCCATTAATATACAATTAAGCTGAAGTTTAGACCTGAAGTTTAAAGTTTATGAGACTGACTTTCTGTGTACATAAACACTTCTTTGTGCAGTAGGATAAATAATCATATTTTGAATATTGACATGCACTGGTCTTGTGCATACAAAAAATGCAGCTTCGGCAATGTCATTGGCATGTAAAGGCTCATAGCCTTCATATACTTTTTCTGCTGTTGCTTTGTCGCCCTTAAATCGAACCAAACTAAAATCCGTATCACAAGCACCTGGATCAATACTACATACCTTAATGTTTGTATCTACTAAGTCTAAGTTAATTGCTTCGTTTAATGCTTTAACTGCAAATTTAGTGGCATTATACACGTTTCCCTGCGGATAGATGACGTGACCCGCCGTGCTTCCTATATTGATAATCTGACCTTCATTTGCCTCAATCATCATCGGTAAGATATTTCTTGTGATATAAAGCAATCCTTTTACATTGGTATCAATCATTTGTTCCCAATCTTCGAGACTTCCTTCTTGTATTTTAGTTCTACCAGCTGCCAAACCTGCATTATTTATTAAAATAAATGGAGTGATATTTTTTTCTTGCAAGGCAAGAGAAAAAGATTTCACTTCTTCAGATTTTCGAACATCAAAACAAAAAACTTCAATCTCAACTTCGTGTTGTGCTTTTAATTCTTTAGCAATTTGGTCTAGCTTATCTTGTCGCCTTGCAGTAATAATAAGGTTCATGCCTGATGCTGCAAACCTTTGGGCGCATGCTTTGCCAATGCCGCTACTAGCACCAGTAATTAGTATCCATTTATCTTTCAAATCTAACATTCTGAAATTTTTCTTTATTAACTTAAATCCATCTAACTTTTTCACTCATAGGAATAATCCTTTTCCCTTTTGGCCACTCATTGCTAGGATATCCCAAAAACAAAAGTCCCATCATCTCATCTTCTTCGGTCAACGAAAAATATTGCTTCATGCAAGAATGATGCACCATGCCGCCTGTTCCCCAATACATTCCAATCTGCATTGACGATGCCAATAGCCAAATGTTTTGAATGGCACAAGCTACCGCACAAATCTCTTCTAATCTAGGTATTTTTGGATTCGTTCCACGCTTCATATAAACAGCAATCATGTGCGATGATGTATCTCCTCTATGTTTAATCTTTGAATAACTACCTTCGCTATACGCCTCAACTTCTGTATTTGATTTATACATTTCAGCATGTGCATCGGTAAATGTTCTAATCGAATCACCTGAATACACCACAAACCTCCATGGCTCAGTATGGCCATGTGTTGGGGCTTGGTTAGCCGCTTCCAAAAGTTGCTCAATAATCTCCTTCGATATTGTTTTATTATTAAAAGTATCTGCTGTGATATTTCTTCGATGGTAAATGCTTTGAGTAATCGTCATGTAGTTTAGTTATGGGTAGAATTGATGTTCCCAAAAGTACAATAATATTAAATAAGTGAGGATTTTATCAATAAAAAAAGTCAGGCCAAATAGCCTGACTTTTTTATTAATTTTATAATTTTATTTTCCTTCTTTACAACAGGCGCCTTTCTTTTCCGACATTTCATCGCATTTACCTTTCTCACCATGTTTACATTCGCTACTATCTAACCCTTTGCAACAAGCGCCAGATTTCATCTTCATTTTACATTCTTCTTCAGACATACCTTTACAAGCACCTGAATGCATTTTGCATCCTTCTTCATTCATACCAACACAAGTTTCATGACCTAATGAATCCTTCACCATCATACAAGGATTACCATCCTTATCTTTATCGCAATGCATCATTAACTCATGAGAAGTTGTATTCGCTGGAATAATATAGACAGATAAATTATGTTGAGCTATCGTTGGAGCAATCACCAATGAAACAATACTCATTAATTTGATTAAGATATTCATGGATGGACCAGAAGTATCTTTAAATGGATCACCCACCGTATCACCCGTTACAGATGCTTTATGCGGCTCAGATTTTTTAAAATACATTTCTCCATTTATTTCAACCCCTTTTTCAAATGATTTCTTCGCATTATCCCAGGCACCACCTGCATTGTTTTGGAACATTCCCATTAATACCCCACTTACGGTAGCACCTGCAAGAAAACCTCCCAAAACTTCAGGCCCAAAAATAAAACCAACCAATACTGGAGAAATGATTGTAATAGCTCCAGGCAACATCATCTCTCTTAATGAAGCCTTTGTAGAAATAGCAACACACTTTTCGTATTCAGGCTTTCCAGTCCCTTCTAAAATACCAGGTATTTCTCTAAATTGACGTCTTACCTCTTCAACCATTGCCATTGCTGCCCTGCCCACAGCTGCAATTGCTAATGAGGAGAAAATAAAAGGAATCATTCCTCCCACAAATAAACCTGCTAGTACATCTGCTTTGTAAATATCAATACCCTTTATACCAGCTATACCAACGAAAGCAGCAAATAAAGCCAATGAAGTTAAAGCAGCTGATGCAATTGCAAATCCTTTTCCTGTTGCAGCCGTTGTATTTCCAACCGCATCCAAAATATCCGTTTTTTCACGAACATCACTTGGCAATTCACTCATCTCAGCAATCCCACCTGCGTTATCAGCAATAGGCCCAAAAGCATCTATCGCTAATTGCATAGCAGTAGTCGCCATCATCCCAGCAGCGGCAATCGCCACCCCATACAATCCGGCAAATCTATAAGCTCCAATAATACCTCCAGCAAGTACAAGTATAGGAAGAAAGGTAGATTCCATTCCAACAGATAGACCACCAATAATATTTGTAGCGTGTCCTGTAGATGATTGTTTGATAATGCTCATCACAGGACGTTTACCCATTGCTGTATAATATTCAGTAATAAAGCTCATCAAAGTACCTACCACCAAACCTACAATAATAGCTCCATAAACACCCCATTTTGTAAATACATGATCACGCAAAACCATAGTATCTGGCAATAGAAAATTCACTAAGAAAAAGGTTGCTATTGCTGTCAAAAAGATAGACCCGAGATTACCCATATTCAGTGCATTCTGTACTTTTTGAGTACTCAATCCAGCACTTTCACTAATTCTAACAAAGAAAGTAGCTATAATTGATAAGATAATTCCCGATGCTGCTATCAACATAGGCAATAAAATAGGAGACAAGCCTCCAAAAGCATCAACAGCTATTGTTTCGCGACCAAGAACCATGGTGGCCAATACGGTGGCAACATAAGAACCAAATAAATCGGCACCCATACCTGCCACATCACCAACATTATCACCTACGTTATCGGCAATGGTTGCAGGGTTACGTGGGTCATCCTCTGGAATACCCGCTTCTACTTTTCCAACTAAATCGGCGCCAACATCTGCTGCCTTTGTATAGATTCCTCCGCCAACTCTTGCAAACAAAGCAATACTTTCTGCCCCTAAAGAAAATCCAGTGAGTACCTCTATAGTTCTTTCCATCTCAATACTACCTGGTGTTTCAGCTGCAAAGACGTATCTCAGTACAATAAAAACAGCACCTAGACCAAAGACAGCCAATCCAGCTACGCCAAGTCCCATTACAGAACCTCCAGTAAAAGAAACTTTCAAAGCCTTAGAAAGACTTGTTCTTGCCGCTTCTGCAGTTCTAACATTGGCTTTAGTTGCTACGCGCATACCCACAAAGCCGGCTAGTGCCGAAAAGAAGGCGCCCACGATGAAAGCGACAGCAATAAGCGGACTCGATTTCTCATTACTCATCGACATCGCAGCTAATAGTAAGGAAACTATTACAACAAAATAAGCTAAAACCTTGTATTCTGCTTTCAAAAAAGCCATCGCGCCCTCAGAAATGTATTTCGCAATTTCTTGCATTCTGTCATTTCCTGCATCTTGCTTGGCAACCCATTTGTATTGAATATAAGTATAACCTAATGTCAATAAACCAATAATTGGTACTAATAATAAAAGTATTTGTGTCATATAAAATAAATTCTATTTAAAAGTTTTTAAATTCGGAGTGCAAAAGTATAAATTAAATTTTAAATTAGAGAAATTAATCGCGATGAAGTGTGATAATCACTTAAAAACCAATATATTATTTGGGTATGCCCCATAACAAAATTGTCTTCATGTAAAGAATTCATACGGGGCCCTGTGTTCCGAAGTGCACGGCACTTTCTTCACCCAGTCATGCTTTCATTGGTGAAATAGCGACTTTATGTTTTACACCTAATCAACTTACGAAAATAGACTTCTGATGCAGTATCTTTATAAGCAAATACGACACAATGAAAAACAGTCAGTCACGAAGAAATTTTTTAATAAAATCAGCGAAAATACTTACAGCAACGCTTACAGTTACTGGAATACAGGCAAAAAGTTTTGCGGTAACACAACCATTAAGTAACGAATTGCTTTTAGTAGAAAATACTAAGTTCTCGCTTCCTGTGCTACCTTATGCATACGATGCACTAGAACCACATATCGATAAGTTGACGATGGAAATTCATTACACAAAGCATCACCTGGCTTATGTGAATAATTTAAACAAAGCGATGGAGGCACTTGACCTAAGCTTGATTGACAATGATAGCTCTCTAGAGAATATGTTCGCTAAAATGTCTAAGCTGCCTGTAGCAATTAGAAATAATGCGGGAGGCCACTTCAATCATTCCATGTTTTGGACAGGTCTAAAAGCAAATGCAATTATGAATCCTGAAAAGAAATTATCCGAAGCTATTACCTTAAATTTCGGCTCATTCGAAGCATTTAAAAAACTTTTTACGGAATCTGCTATGAAGAAATTTGGCTCTGG